>JBOGAY010000259.1:0-8855 GCA_051655925.1 Sarcina sp.
AAGACCAAACAATCGCTATCGAATTACCTTTGAAGTTTTTGATATTTGAAGATGAAGATGGAAGTATTTTTATTGAATTTAAATTTTTAGAAAGCCTAATGGAAGATTATTATATCACTGATTATAAAAAAATTAAAAATATGAATAATTTATTGAAAAGAATAACTAGAAAAGCTGCGAGTATTTATAACACAATAGATTAAATATTTAAGGAGAAAAGTGTGACCAAAAAAATTTTATTAATGTATTTATTAATTTTTTTATCAATTTTTACTAAAGAAATACCCAAAAAAGATATCAAAAGTATTTATATTAGTCCATATTCTTTTAGCGCAACAGTAAAAAGAATGGAAGATGAATTAAAAAAAATGGAGATACCTATCTTTGCGAAGTTTGATCATTCTTTGAATGCAAAAGAAGTAGATTTAAACTTAAATGAAACTATGGTTATTGTTTTTGGATCACCTAAAGTTGGAACTTTATTAATGCAAAAAAAACCTGAAATTGCAATTGAATTACCTTTGAAAGTTTTAATTTCAACAAATAAATATGATCAGACTGAAATTAGATTTCAAGATATAGAAAAAATAGCTAAAAATTATAATTTAGAAAATGATGAAATTATATTAAAAATGGAGATTTTTTTAAATGACTTAGTAGAAAAAGTAGTTGTTAAAGATTAGTCAGAGCTATATAAAAGGAGAAGTTTTAATGCTTTCTCCTTTTTTAAATAATGAACAGGGGAGATTTAATGAAGAAAATAGTAATAATGTTAGTTGTTTTTATAATAGGTATTTTTATATATAAAAATATGCATGAAATATATTTTTCTAAAAACCAAAACGAAAAACAAATAGAAGGACTTCAAAGAGGTGATAAATTAAAAAAATTTAAAATTTATTCTTATCCTGATGAAAAAGAATTGACAAATGAAGATTTTAAGGGGAAAATTACAATTTTAAATTTTGGGACTACATGGTGTCCTTATTGTCTTGAAGAAAAAAAAGAGGAAGAGATTTTTTTATTAGAAAATTCTAACCTTGTAACAAAAATAAATCTAGTTTCAATAATGATGAGCTCTAAAAAAGAGATTGAAAAATATTTGAAAAAGCATAAATTTACAATGAAGATTTATCAAGATAAAAATGAAAAGGTTGGAGATGATTTTTTTATTAGATCAACTCCTACAACAATCATTATTGATGAAAATGGAGTAATATTAGAACGATACTCTGGAGTTACAAACTTTGAATCGATTAAAATATATTTAAAGGAATTGGGTGTTGAATAATGTATGAAATAACTCCATATATTATTGTTTTTTTAGGAGGGATGGCATCAATTTTTTCTCCGTGTATTCTACCGTTAATTCCAATTTATTTTTCAGTGTTATCAAAAAATTCTAAAAATTTAATATTAAGTATATTGCTACTTCTTTTAGGATTTATTAGCGCATTTTTTTTAATGCAAATATTAATCTTTAAATTTACTAATATAATTAGTCAATTATTCAGTAAATTTTATTTAAATAAAGTTTTAGGAATGATAATGATCATATTTTCTTTACACACTATTGGAATTTTAAAAATAAATTTTTTAAATAAAGAAAAAAGACAAGATCTTCCAGAAAAATTTGAAAATAATAGTTATTTTTTTCCGTTTTTATTAGGACTCACATTAGGATTTGGGTGGACTCCTTGTACAGGACCGATACTTTTTACTGTTATGGGATATGCAGTTACATCTAAAAATATATTTGAAGTATTTGCAATTATGGGTATGTATTCAATTGGGTTTGCATTACCATTTTTGATTTTGTCTTTTATAATCTTAAAATTAAAAAAATCTACAACATTTTTAAATAGATATTTAAGGAAAATTCAAGTGATTAGTGGCATTGCTTTATTTTTAGTTGGGATTGCTATGTTTTTTGATAAATTAACTTTAATTTATTCACTTTAAGCTAATGATTATAGATTTATAAAAAATAATATATTATTTTTGCATTTCAAACTAACGAGGTGAATTATTATAAAGAAAATTCTTGTTTTAATATTTTTAATTTTATTTGGATTTACAATCTATAATATAGCTTTTTCTCCTAAAGATGAGTATTCTTTGGCTAAAGTATATAGATTAGAATCGTCGATTGTATATGATGGAGATTTAAGCGAGGAAGGAATTGAACAAGTAAAAAAATTATATTCTAAAGATATTAATAATATTATTTTAAATTCTTTAGGAGGAGAAATAAATTTAGGTATGGATTTAGGTGAGTGGATTTATGATCATAAACTTGATGTCACCATAAAGTATGCTGCATTTTCTTCTGCTGCAAATTATATTTTTCCTGCTGGTCAAAAAAAATTTTTATATAAAAATTCTTTTATTGGATGGCATGGAGGAGCAACACAAGAACCGACTACTTTTTATGAGAAACTTTTTGTTAAATTTATTTTAAATGATTATATAAAAAGATCAAAAATAAGAGAAGAAAATTACTTTAAAAAGATAAATGTAAATCCTAAAATAACTACCTTAGGACAACAAGAGGTTTATAAAAAATATGAAATAGAATATAAAGGGTGGACTTATTCTCTTGATACTCTGAATAAATTAGGTATTAATGATGTTGTGTTGATTGATGGAGAGTGGAGTCCAATTACAGAATATGAAGATGCAAAGTTATTTGTAATAGAAACATTTGATTAATTATAAACAAAATAACTATATAAAGAGTACCCTATTAGGAAATTAAAATATGAAAAAATATTAATTACTATATTTATCTTAATTTGTAAAAAATTTATCAAAATGCCCTGAGAAACCACTTTTTCTTTTAGAAAAGAGATTTCTCAAGGTAATTTTATCCTTACGATTAATAGTCTCAATTATTACATTGGTTAATATATAAGATTTAATTCAAAATATAGTTTCCTATTTAATAAATTTCTATAAAATTTTTCCTAAACAACTCCAGTTATATTATGTAAAATAATAATAAATAAAAGTGAAATTATAGGAATAAGGACTGTTAGTACCCCAATATCCTTATATCCTTCTTTGTGAGTTATTCCGCATACTGCTAATAAAGTTATTACAGCACCACAATGTGGAAGAGAATCTAATCCTCCAGCAGCAATTAGCATAGCTCTATGAATAACTTCTGGATTTAAGCCCATATCTAAAAATGGCTTAGCTAAAGCTTCTAATGCTATCCCTGTTCCTCCAGATGATGACCCTGTAACTCCAGCCATTAAACTTGTTGATATTGCAACTTTATATAATCCTGGAATATTAAGAGCTAATACTTTTTCTTTTATAAGTTCGAAAGCTAAAGTAGCTTTGACAACCCCTCCAAATCCAACTATAACAGCTGTATTAAAAATTGGGCTTAAAGAACTTTCGGCACCTTTTTCTAGTAATGAAAGAGGTGATTTTATTTGTTTTTTAAATAAAATTAGAGATAAAATTATGGCTGCCATAAGAGCTATTGTAACAGGCCAATTTCCATCGAGTCCTCCATATTTTTGAAACTTTGCTATAAAACTTTCGTTTTTAAAGAAAATATTTATAACAACCCAGTTGATTATAAAAATAACAACTATTGGTAAGATTGAAACAAAAGGATTAGGCATTAAATTATAATCAAAATCTTGAATTGTATCATTGTAATTTCCATACCCTTCACCTTTAGCTTTTGCTTTTTTAGACCCCATCTCTAACCAAAGAACCCCACAGATTAAAATTATTAATCCTGAAATAGTTCCTAAAATAGGTGCAGCATAAATATTAGTATGTAAATAATTTGTAGGCATTGAATTTAAGTATTGTGGAGATCCAGGTAAAGCAGTCATAGTGAAAGTAAAAGCTCCTAATGCTATTGCTGCTGGCATGAATCTTTTAGGTATGTCAGCTTCTTGGAAAAGAGCTACTCCTAAAGGATATACAGCAAAAACAACTACAAAAAGAGAAACACCTCCGTATGTAAGAAGAGAAGTGGCAAGCACAACAGCTAAAATAGCTCTATCTTTTCCTAACTTTTCAGAAATAAAGTGTGAAATAGACTTAGCAGCTCCACTATCCCCCATGATTTTACCAAAAATTGCTCCACCTAGAAATATAGGGAAATAATTTCCTATATATGCTGATGTTACTTTCATAAATGGGCCAGTCAAAGCATATAAAGCAGGTAAATCACCTGTAACATAGGCTAATCCCATGGATAAAAGTGGAGCTAAAATTAAAATAGAAATACCTTTAAATGAGAAAAAAATTAAAATAATGATAGAAAAAATTAATGATAATACACCTAACAATTAAATCACCTCATAAAATTAGTATTATTGAGAATTGATTCTTTTTTAGAATCTTTTATAATTTGATATTATATTTATTTATTCTAAAAGTCAACGTTTTTTTTGAAAAATATACAAAAATTAAAAAAATATTGACAATTTATCTAGCTTGTGGTTTATATAAAAGTGAGAACCAATTCGAAAAAAATAAAAAAGAGGTGTTTTTATGAAGTTTATTAGTGCTAAAGAAGTTGCTAAAAAGATAGAAAATCACTCAATTGTAGCTACAGGAGGATTTGTAGGAATCGGTGTTGCTGAAGAAGTTTTAACAGAAATAGAAAATCATTATTTGGAAAATAAACAACCAACAAATTTAACTTTAATTTATGCAGCAGGTCAAGGTGATGGAAAAAATAAAGGATTAAATCATTTAGCTTATGAAGGAATGGTAAATAAAGTAATTGGAGGACACTGGGGATTAGCTCCTAAACTAGGAAATTTAGCTTTAGAAAATAAAATTCAAGGGTATAATTTACCTCAAGGAGTAATTTCTCATATGTTTAGAGATTTGGCTTCAGGTAAGAAGGGAACGATATCAAAAATAGGTATTGGAACATTTGTTGATCCACAATTACAAGGTGGAAAAGTCAATGAGATAACATCAGAAGAAATTGTTAAAGAAATTTTTATAGATGATGAAAGACATCTTTATTTTAAAGCTCCCTCGAAGATAGATTTTGCAATTTTAAGAGGAACCTTAGCTGATGAAGATGGAAATATTTCTCTAGAAAAAGAAGCGTTAACATTAGAGAGTCTAGCCTTAGCTATGGCTACAAAAAATAGCGGTGGAAAAGTAGTTGTACAAGTTGAAAAGAAAGTAAAAAATGGAAGTATTAATCCTAAATTAGTTGGAATACCTAGTATATTTGTAGATTATGTAGTTTTATGTTCTGATGTAAAATATCATCATCAAACTTTTCCTACAGAATATGATGAATCTTTTGTAAATAGCAGTATTTTATTAAATAATACAAAAGAAAAATCTGTATTAGATGAAAGAAAAGTAATAGCTAGAAGATGTGCAATGTTCTTATCAAAAGATGATAAGATACTAAATTATGGAATAGGAATGCCAGAAGGAATTGCTGAAGTTTTAAGAGATGGAAACCAAGAACATCTATTCACTCCGACGGTTGAGCCAGGTGCAATCGGAGGAACTCCAGCAGGAGGATTAAGTTTTGGAGCTAGCGTTACTCCACAGGCAATAATAGATCAACCTTATCAATTTGATTTTTATGATGGTGGCGGTTTAGATGTGGCATTTTTAGGATTAGCTCAATGTGATTCTAATGGAGATATAAATGTATCTAAATTTGGGCCAAAAATAGCAGGATGTGGAGGATTTATAAATATTTCTCAAAATGCAAAAAAAGTTGTTTTCTGCGGAACATTTACAGCAGGAGGATTAAAAGTACAAGTAAAGGATGGAAAAATTAATATATTAACAGAAGGTAAAAGTAAGAAATTTATAAAAGAAGTTGAACAAATAACATTTAGTTCAAAAACAGCGAACCTAAATAATCAACCAGTTTACTATGTTACAGAACGAGCAGTTTTTAAATTAAGTAAAAATGGATTAGAGTTAATAGAGATAGCTCCTGGAGTTGATTTAGAAAAAGATATTCTTGATAATATGGAGTTTAGACCTATCATTTCATCTGAGCTTAAATTAATGGATAAAAAAATATTTGAAGATGATTTTAAATTAGACTTATGAGATTAGGGAAGAAATTCCCTATTTTTATTTGAATTGTTTCTCCGAATGAAGTAAAATGTATAGATGAATTAAGTTTTGTTGTTGGAGGAAAACTATTGAGTACAAAAGATAGAATTATTGAAGCTGCAATTGAATTATTTTATGAGGTTCCTTATGGAGATGTTTCTTTGCTTCAGATAAGTAAAAATGCCCAAGTTTCAAATGGAATAATATATAAATATTTTAAGAATAAAGAGGAGTTATTTCAGCATTTGTTGGAAATAATATCTGAAAGAATTGAAAATAAATTAGAAAACATTTTAGGTGAGACAAGAGAAGAAAAGCTGAAAAGCTATATCCGACTTAACGTAGAAATAACTCAAGAGGAAAAAAAGCTTATTAAAATATTTAGAGAGGGTCAGTATAAATTTATTCAGTATGAAAAACGTATAAAGAAAGCGTATTTAAAAAAATTAGAAGAGATATTTGAAAGAAAATTAAACGAATTTGAAATGATATACATATTGGGTTCCATTAGATTTATTAATATAAGTTATAATTCAAGAGGTATGAAATATGACATTGATTTTTTAGTGAAGATAATTTTTAATGGATTTACTATGGATTATATTGAAAATCTGGATGAAATTTATAATGCCAATCTTTATAAAAGAATAATCTTGAATTCAGATAATTTTAAACATAAATTTTTGGAGAAAGGTGAAAAACTTTTTGGATTGAATGAATATCATGACGTTAAAATAAAAGAGATAACAGAAAAATTAGATTGTTCAATTGGTTTATTTTATAGTTTTTTTGAAAGCAAAGACATTTTTTTAATTGAGATTGTTGAAAAATTAAAAAAAGAGATTCTGTTTTTAATCAAAGATAATTACAATGAGGAATTTAATACGAATAAATTATACATAATGTATTTGTATATATTTATAGAGTTTTATAAAAGTGCAAGTTACAAATATAAGTTGCTTAGAGATGTGGAATTTATAAATTTTGATGTGTATATAGATTATTTGAATAAAATAGAAAAGCTGCACATTGATATTTTAGGAAAAAATAATTTCTCAACAAGTG
Source organism: Sarcina sp. (assembly GCA_051655925.1). Classification (GTDB taxonomy): domain Bacteria; phylum Bacillota; class Clostridia; order Clostridiales; family Clostridiaceae; genus Sarcina. The sequence goes on from JBOGAY010000259.1 coordinate 7,147, forward strand.
AGAATAGAGTCATTGCAAATCTTATTTTAGGTGTCCAGCATTATATAGGAATTGAAATATTTTTTACAAAAGAAATTAATGATATCGATAAATTGTTGAAAAATATGAGTTTATTGTTTAAAAATGGTATAAAAAAGCTTGATTAAATTCAAGCTTTTTTTATTTTTTTGTAAAAAAATATTGACTTTAAAAATTAAAAGTAGTATTAATATATTGAGAATTGGTTCGTAAAAAATGTTTTTTTAAAAATTAACAGGAGGAAACATGAGTAAAATATATATTGTTGATGCAAAAAGAACAGCAATTGGTTCATTTTTAGGTAGTTTGAAGAATATATCCCCTAGTGAATTAGGTGCAACTGTAGTAAAAGAACTATTAAAAAATAATAATTTACAAGGTCATGAATTAGACGAAGTTATTATGGGAAATATATTGTCAGCAGGACAAGGGCAAGGAATAGGAAGACAAGTAGCTATAAAAGCTAACGTTCCTTTTGAAGTTCCAGCATACTCATTAAATATTTTATGCGGGAGTGGAATGAAATCTGTTATGACAGGTTATTCAAATATAAAAAGTGGTTTATCTAATTTAGTTGTTTGTGGAGGGGTAGAGGTTATGTCTCAAGCTCCATTTGTAAGTCCAAGAGAAGTAAGAGAAGGATTTAAAATGGGAGAGCTTAAATTTCAAGATAGCATGTTAGTTGATGCTTTAACTGATGCTTTTGATAAGATTCACATGGGAGTAACCGCGGAAAATATAGCTGAAAAATATTCTATAACAAGAGAAGAACAAGATAAATTCGCAATAAAATCTCAGGAAAAGGCTATAAAAGCTATTGATGAAAAAAAGTTTGAAAAAGAAATTGTTCCAGTTGAAATTGTTGAAAAAAAGCAGACTATAATTTTTGATACTGATGAATATCCAAATAGAAAAACATCTTTGGAAAAGTTAGGAACATTAAAAACAGTATTTAAAAAAGATGGAACTGTTACAGCAGGAAATGCATCTGGAATAAACGATGGAGCAAGTGCTGTTCTTTTAGCAAGCGAAGAAGCTATTAAAAAATATAATTTAAAGCCATTAGTTGAAATAGTAGGAATAGGACAAGGTGGAGTAGATCCTAAAATTATGGGAATGGGACCTGTGCCTGCAATAAAAGAAGCTTTAAAAATGGCTAATTTAGATTTACAATCTATAGATTTAATTGAATTAAACGAAGCTTTTGCAGCTCAAGCACTAGGAGTTATATTTGAATTAAAAAATGAATATGGAGTTACAGATGAATTCTTTGATGAAAGATGTAATGTAAATGGTGGAGCAATTGCTTTAGGGCATCCAGTTGGAGCTAGTGGAAATAGAATTATAACAACTTTAGTGCATGAAATGTTAAAAAGAAAAAGTCAATATGGTTTAGCAAGTCTTTGTATAGGTGGAGGAATGGGAACAGCTGTAGTTGTTAAATCAATATAAAACATAATAAAAAGGAGAAAATATATATATGAGATTAGATGGGAAAATAGCAGTAGTAACAGGTGGAGCAAGAGGAATAGGTGCTGTAATTTGTGAGAAATTAGCAGAAAGAGGTGCTGTGGTTTATTCATGTGATTTAGGAGCGGGTGAATTCACAAATCCAAATATCAAAATGGTAAATTTAAATGTAACAGATAGAGAAGGAATAGCAAAATTTGTTGAAAATGTAAAAAATCAAT
>JBOGAY010000260.1:0-6848 GCA_051655925.1 Sarcina sp.
CAATAAAATGCTGTTTAAATTTGACAAAGAGCTTTAAATAAAATATAATAAAGATGACGTGTTACTGTTTAGTCAGGCATAAGTTCTTTCGGGATACTTATGCCTTTTTTTATTACAAAATTTAAGAAAATTAATATAAATAAAATAAACAATGAAGGGATGTGAAATTCCTAGTGTTTAGCTACTTATATAGATACTAGGAGATATTATGTTTGGATTTTTAAAGAAAGAATTAAAATTAGTTGCTGCAATAGATGGTAAAACAATTGACTTAGCAAATGTACCTGATCCTGTTTTTGCACAAAAAATGGCTGGAGATGGTGTTGCTATAGATACAACTGGAGATACAATAGTTGCACCTTGTGATGGAGAACTTAGTTTAATATTTAAAACTAATCATGCATTTGCAATGACACTTGATAATGGAGTTGAACTTTTAGTACACATAGGTATAGATACAGTTTCTCTTGATGGAAAAGGATTTGAAAGATTGATTGAAGCTGGACAACAAGTCAAGGCTGGAACACCTATAATAAAAATTAATAGACCTCTTATTGAAGAGGCAGGTTTATCATTAATAACTCCTATCTTAATCACTAACCCAGATTCAGTTAAATCAATAACACCTGTTATTGGACAATCTGTAAAAGCTGGTGTTGATACAGTAATATCTTATAAAAACTAATAAATATAAATATTCAGGTAGAGGTCTATCCTCTACCCTTTTTTTTTACTTTTCTCACTTCTCTTTTTTCAACGTATAAAATATTATATAAACCTATAAAAAAAAGAGTTTAAATCAAAATAATTTGCTAATAATCCTAGCTTCCGGTTTGTTTTCTCCTTCTACTATTTATCTTATTAGCAATTTTAACTTCAATCTAACCTCTTCTTTATAAATATATCTAATATTTATAATTTTCTAATTTCTTTCATTATAACTTTTTAAAAATCTTTGTATATGCATTGCTATATATGCTACTTCATCACTATTAACTTTCTTATCTAGTGACTCTTCTATTATACCTGCAACTTCCTTAGCTGCCTTATATGATTTCCTATACTTTATTTTTATTAAATCTAAAAAATCATTCTCTATCTTAATATCTTTTAATATTCTTTCCATAGCAAACCTTAAATGTGTTAAAAATCTAGCATAATCTAAACTTTTTCTATCAATTTCAATATTCATTAAATCTTCTACTGTTTCTACAGCAGAACTGCCTATATATGCATACTTAATTGTATTAGAAAGCTTTCCATTATTTCTAGCAGAATGTATATGAAGTGCTATAAGTCCCACTTCACCATCTGGAATGAAAACCTCTGTTTCTTCTTCTAACTTAATTGCCATTTGCTTTGCTAGTTCAAACTCAACTGAATATAAAGTTTCTATTTCTACAAGAAAAGGATTTTCTATAACTTCCCCCTCCGTAAGTCTTTTAATAGCTATAGATATATGATCTATAAGTCCTATGTGTATATTTTCACTAAGTTCTTCTCCTAAACTATCTGAAATCTCACGAATAAGCTCTTCACATAGACCAACAAACTTATTATCATTTCTACTAACTAATTCATTGAAGTTTTTTATATTTTGCTCATCTTCTATAAAGAATATCTTCTCATACTCTGTCCCCTCTTCTATTATATCTCCTGTTTTTTTGCCAAAACCAATCCCTTTACCAAACAAGATACTTTCTTTACCGTCAAACTCTACTGAAACAACATTATTATTGAATGCTTTTATAACATTGTAGCTACTGTTTAACTCCCTTATCATTTCTCCACCTCTTCTTTTCTGATGCTATATACAAATTTTATACAAATATATAGCTTGTACTACTATTATATAATAAGTTTTTCTATAAAATAAGCAAAATTTTTAAATTCCACTATATTTTTGAAAACGAAATCACTTTTAAATAATTTTAATTAGTTAAGTTAAAATTATTCACACATATGCAACTCCTTCATACTATATTGTATAAGAAAAAGCATATATCAACTTTTAAAGTCTTATTTTCAAATTACTTATATTTGATTAATTCCTTAAAGTTAACATGGTCCTAACTTCAACCTAAATTAATGAGTACGGAGCTTTGAAATTTTATAAATGCCTTCTTATATTATTGATTTTAAAAATTAAATATGATTTACAAGGAGGTTTTCCATTTATGGAAGAAACACTAAACAAATTAAAAGTGACCTATATTGGTAATATACACGATGTAGCTTATTTCAATGTTGAATATTCTGATGGTTTTGGTCCTAACACTACAGTAAAAGTTGCTGATACTTGTACTTGTTGTTTTCTTGAATCTGAACTTGTAGGGAACTGTGCAAAATATGGTGACAAAACTTTAAAAACTCTTATGATCCCTAAACAAAGTGAGGCTATTACAAATATTGAATATACAATAAAACTATATGAAGGTGACACACTTGTAGAAGAAGCTAATGTAATAAGTGATCCTAGTGATGTACCTGCTCTTATAAAAGAAAACGTCAATGTTAAATCTATTGGTGATAGAATTATAGAAATTGTATTTGATGAACCTGTTAGACACCTTGAATCTACTTTTGACTTTGCAGCAGATAGATTTAACAGAGTCTCACCACCAGCTTTAACTGATAAAATGAATTATATTTTTTATGATGGAACTAAGTATTACACTATAAACAGTCTTGGTAGTTTTGAAATTGACGTAGAGGGTAAAGAACTTTCTACACCTTATACACCTATTGTTCCTACTAATTCAAAACTTGTTTTCATAGATATAAATGCTATGAGTACTAATATTCCAAGTATTTCTTTACCTTTAACACCTGTTAATACACTTACAAAAATAACTAATGGAATTAAAGCTAATCAATCTGCTTATGTACGTTATTTTTCTGAATACTCAAAGGAATCACATAAAGATTCTGCTGTTTTAATAAACTATTACTTTAGATATTTTGGAACAGATGATGAGGGAACTTTATATGAGCCTAAAGACAAACCTATCGATTGGCTTGGATATTTTGCTGGACATGATATTACAACAAGAATTTCATCTGATAATAGAAAGTTAGAAATCCAATTTGATGCTTATAGCTTACCAACAGCTTCAGTAGAACAAGGTGATGTACCTCATCAACTTATCATAAACTATGCTAAAACTTTCCCTAATTATTCTGGACAATATAGAATCGTTGATGCTAATAACAATCCATTCCCTATAATAAGAGAATCAGTTGAATTTATTAAGGATTCTGTAAAAGCTAAAGTTACTGATGTAGTTGCTTTATCAAAAGATGAAGTATTAGTATACTTTGATAAGCCAGTTCTTTGTCATAGTTTTGATGGTGATACTGATGATGTGCACTATCAAATCCTTACAATAAATGATATTACACCTGAATCAGTAGAAAGATATGATAACACTTATAATGTTCTTCATTGCTATCTTAATACTAGTGATGCACTTGCTGTAGGGTCTGTAGAAGTTACTATAGGTTCTATAATTGATGCTTGTGGTTATCATACTGTGCCTTATACAAAAACAATAGAAGTTGTAGCTGTTCCTCCAAAAGTTATTTCATTGAAACAAAGTGAAAATGGTATTGATGGTGAAGAAACTATACTTGATATCGTATTTTCTGACCCTATGAGCATAATCGATTCAGATGCTTCTGCTTATTTCAAAATTTATAAAATAGAAAATGATATTAAAGAACTTATAACACCAGAATCAATAACTAAAATTTATCAAAATGATGATGTACTTCAAGTTTTAATTAAGCCTGCTTTAGAACCTGGTGGATTATATGAAGTTCATATTTTTGATTTAACTAATATATACGAAACTGTTATGGAGTACTACAAAGGTTTACTTCATATCAAAGATATGTCTGAACCTTTTATCACTGCTATTTATTTGACAGACAATACAAAATATACTGATCCTACTGAACAATATAAAATAGCTATACTATTCAATGAAACTATGGAAAACACAGGTATTCACGCATTAGAAAATCGTGAAAATTATCTTATCTACACACCTATAGATATCACAAAACCACTAGAACAATGTAGTGATAACAGTGTAAAAACTCCTCTTTCACATGATAATTGTGAAAAAGCTATTAGCATAAAAAATAATAAAGCCGTTAGAATTATTTTAAATAAAGATGAAATACCAACTACTGATAATTCTGGTGATCCTCTTGATTTTAAACCTGAACACATTATAGTTAAAGCTGGTTATTGTTCATTAGATGAAGTTATGTACCTTATCAATACAGCTGGAAATGTTTTAGACTTTGTATGTCCAAAAGAAGAAGTTTTATCTAATCCTATAACACTAACTAATAATGCAACTTTTGAAGTAATTGATAATAAAACTGTTGTAATGACTTATGAAGCACTAAACAATGAAATATTAACTGCTGATAAATTAGCATTTTCATTAATATCTCCTAATTCAACTGACAAAATAATGGCTACAAACGTAGTAGTTGGAAGTGTATCTGATTTAACTTCACAAGCTAATAATAAAATAGGAACTGTAACTATAACTTTCCCTGCTGGTTCTTTTGATGATTCTGGTAAGAGTATAAATGTAACTGATACTTGTGATGATATATTTGGAAATAAAGTTATAGGTTTAACTAATCCTGTAGCATTAAACTACAATCCTGTTCCAAGACTTGTTAATGCTTATTTAAGTGCAATCCATAGTGATTCTGTTATATTTGCACTTGAATTCAATGAAGTTGTTAAATTACTTGGAACTTCTAAATTAGCAGGTAGAGATTATTCTGTTTCTGTAAACAACGGACATTATAGAGCTGCAACTGCTATAGGTAGTTTAGTGGGAGCAAGTGATTTTGATGGAATGTACGTTCAACTTCCTAAAGGAGATAGACAAATCCTTTTCTTACAATATGATAATTTAAATGATGAAGTCTTTGACAAAAATGATGAGTTTAAAATAAGTGTTAATGTTCCATCAATAGCATTTAAAACTGTAGATGCAACAACTCAAAAACCAGTTGAAGTTTTTGCTGATAAAGTAATAAACAAAACACTTCCACCTTCAAACGAAACATTAAAAGTTTCTAAATTCACAGTAACTCCTACTTCTCCTGGAGTTCTAGCTACTCTTGAATTTACTATTTCAACAGAATCTACTATTGCAATTGATGCTTTGACTAGAGAAATAGATAATTTAGATTGTATTCTAGCAAATGATAAAAAATCTTTGAAAGAAAATAGTTTATTTAAATACGTTAAATTCACAACAATATCTGACCTACCTGTTCTTGAATTAAGTTATAAATTTACTGCTGGTTCTCTTGTTGTAACATTTAGTTCAATTAATAGCCTTGATGATATAACAGGCTTAGAATTTGATTTAAGAGATGCTCTTATAACTGTAAAAGGTATTCCTGTAATAAATGAAGCTTTAACTTCTGTTAAAAACTCTTAATTAATTAAAAACTCTTTCTTAACACAAAAACAAGGTAAGCTAATTTTAGCTTACCTTGTTTTATTTTATAAATTTTTTTATATTATTAAACTAACACTTCTACCTTATCTGAAATCTCTGCAAGTTTAGCATCTATAAGATTAAGTACTTTTTCTCTATCTTCTTTTACATTCTCAAAATCCAAACCATCTACATTAATTCTTAATATAGGTGATACATCATAAGCTGCAAAATATGTTTCATACTCATTATTTAACTCTTCCCAGTAAGCTCTCTCAACCACTTGTTCGTAATCTCTACCTCTTTTTTTAATTCTTCTCATAGCTTCATCTACTGACACTTCAAGATATATCATAAGCTTTGGTGGCTTAACATGCTCAAGCATATTTTCTAAAAGCTCTTCATATAAATCAAATTCCTCTTGTGTCATTTCGCCTTTATCACATAGCATTTTTGCAAAGATAACATCTCCATATATACTTCTATCTAGCACACAATTCCCCTTAGCTGCTGCCTCTTTTATATGTTTGAATCTTTTATTTAAAAAGAAAACTTGTAATGGGAAAGCATATCTTGCTCTATCATAGTAGAACTTCTCTAAAATCGGATTATCTACAACTGGTTCTGCAAAAGCTGTTAATCCTCTTTCTGCTAAAATATTCATTAATGTACTCTTACCTACACCTACTACTCCATCTACAACTATCATTGGCCAAACTCCCTCTCTATCTATTTTTTCTAGTAATTCTTTATATGTTTCAAATTTTGTTTTTAACATTGAAGACAATATACTACTCCTCCTAAAGCTAAAATATTTAAAAGCTAATTTGTTATAGCTAACATTTTTTTAATTTACTATTTCTTGTACTTTCGACACTTTTTATAGTGTATCATATATTGCTATATGATTTCACTCTCATAAAAAAAGTTTTACAATTGCTGATATTAAATCACTATTGTAAAACTTCTTCTTCTCTTTAATTATCGTTACTTAATATAAAATATTAATCTTCTAATTTGTAAAAAGTTATATGATCTCTCCATTGTCCATTGATAAACAAATAATTTTTATTGATTCCAACTTCCTCAAATCCACATCCCTTTAAAACACCTTTTGATTTTTCATTATCAAGTAATGTTGATGCTTCTATTCTATGAAGTCCCATCACCTCAAATGCATAATCAAGCACAGTACTTAAAGCTTCTTTCATATAGCCTTTCCCCTGACAATCTTTATCTATTGAATAACCTACAAATGCACTTTTAAAAACACCATAAACTATATTAGATAATTTAATTTTCCCTATAAACTTATCATTTTCAAATATTCCCATATCAAGTGAAGTTCCATTTAAATATTGCTTATAA
>JBOGAY010000261.1:0-4071 GCA_051655925.1 Sarcina sp.
TAACTTTAATTGATAAATATAGCGATAGAATAAATACTATCCATTTAAAAGATATGAAAATTGTAAGTACGGGAGAAAAGTTTTTTGATTTAGGAAAACAGGTTATATGTCCTCTTGGGGAAGGGAACATAGATTTTAAACCAGTTGTAGAAAAAATTAAAAAATTAAAAATTGATTGGATTATTATAGAACAGGATTACTCTTTGAATGGAGATATAAATGGAGATTATAAAAAAAGTTTAAAATTTTTAAAGAAAATAGTTTAAAGGGGAGTGTAGAAATGGAAATGTATAACCATTCAAAATCATATAAGATAGGTCTTTTTGTATTAAATAACTCTGCAACAAACTTGGCATTATTTTTAACTTTTTATTATATGTACTACACACAAAATATTTTAGGCTTATCTAGTGTTCTAGTAGGAATAATAGCAACTATGATGAGACTATTTGATGGTATAACGGATCCTATTATAGGATATTTTATAGATAAGACTAATGGTAGATTTGGTAAATTTCGTCCATTTATGTTTGTAGGAAATATTATAATTGTTTCAAGTTTGTTTGCAATATTTAATACCCCGCTTGCTTTATCACAAATGGGAAGATATATTTGGACAACTTCATTTTATGTTATATATATAATAGGTTATACATTTCAAACTGCTTGTACAAAAGGTGGACAAGTGGTATTAACAAATGATCCTAAACAAAGACCACTTTTTTCAATCTTTGATACTATCTATAATACAATAATATTTACTGGTGGAATATATGTATTGATGAGTTTAGTATCTCCAAGATATGAAGGTGGATTAATAAATCCAGATTTATGGAACTTTGTTTCATTCTCTATTGCAGGACTTTCAGTTTTATGCACAATACTGGCTATATTTGGAATATGGGAAAAAGATAGAGCTGAATTTTTTGGAGTGAAAAGTGATGTAAAATTAAAATTTTCAGATTATGTAGATGTTTTGAAAAATAATAGAGCAATTCAAATGTTAACAATAGCTGCTTCTACAGATAAGTTAGCAGGTAATGCTATGAAAGGCGTAGCTGTGTATATCTTTGCCAATCTATTGATGAATTCAAAATTGCAAGGAGATTATTCAGCTTTAACAGGAATTCCTATAACTATTATGGGAATATGTGGATTATTTTGGGCAAGAAAATCTGGGTTAAAAAAATCATTTGTTGTAGCAACTTGGTTAGGAATGTTTTCTTCGATAATACTATACATATTAGGTTTAACAGGAGCAAGTACAACTTTGTTTTTAACTTTTATGTTTATTCAGCAAGGATTTAATGCAGTTTCAAATCCAATTGTGATTCCAATGATAGCTGATATAACAGATTATGAATTATATAGATCAGGAAAATTTATTCCAGGAATGATGGGAACTTTATTTTCATTTATTGATAAATTTGTATCATCACTTTCTACAATGATTGTAGGGTTTGCTTTAGCTTATGCTGGAGTTGGAAATTCAATTATTGCACCAAATACATTTATTAGTCCAAAATTTAATTCTGCAATACTTTTTGTATATTGTATAATTCCTATTTTTGGGTATATTGCATCTTTAATTGCAATGAAATACTATGAACTGAATAGTGAAAAAATGGCAGAAATTCAAGAAATTTTAAATTTACAGAAAAATAAAAGTGCTGAAGATGAAGAGAATATAATAGACGAGGATTTAGAATTAGCGTAGAAAAAATAAAAAAAGAGAGGTAAAAAATGTTATATCCAATAATGACTACAACTAGAAATTTAATAGATTTATCAGGAGTTTGGAAATTTAAATTAGATAATGGAAAAGGAGAAAAAAATAACTGGGCTAAAAATAAATTAGAAGGTAAAATTTATAATTTTCCAGTTCCATCAAGTTATAATGATTTAATAGAGGATAAAAATGTAAGAGAACATGTGGGCGGAGTTTGGTATGAAAAAGAGTTTGAACTTCCTAGGAATGCTTTACATGAAGATAGAATAATTTTGAGATTTGGAAGTGTAACTCATAAAGCTGTTGTGTTTTTAAATGGTGAGGAGATTTGTAAAAATAAAGGAGGATTTCTTCCATTTGAAGTTGAATTAAAAAAGGAGAATCTACTAGAGAAAAATAGATTAACAATATTGGTTGATAATGTATTGGATCATACAACATTACCTGTAGGTGGAGTAAAAGAACTTGAGAATGTATCGAAAGTATTAGAGGAGCTAATGATTCCTAAAACAAAAAGGCATACAGCATATTGTGTAGATTTTTTTAACTATAGCGGTATTCATAGACCAGTAAAAATTTATACAACTCCAAAAGAATATATAAAAGATATAATTTTAATTACAGATATAGAAAATACAACTGGAATTATAAATTATGAGATAAAATTATCAGCTGATAAAGATATTTTAGTAGAAATTTTCGATAGAGATGGAAATATGGTAGCTGAATCATTTGGAAAAAAAGGGAAAATAGAGATAGAGAATGCTAAATTTTGGGAGCCAGGGGCTGCATATCTTTATGAAGTAAAAGTTACATTGAAAGACGAAGGAAGCATTTTAGATGTATATTATGAAAAATGTGGTATAAGAACAGTTAAAGTTGTAGAAGGAAAATTTTTAATCAATGGAAAACCATTTTATTTTAAAGGGTTTGGAAAACATGAAGATTCAAATTCAAATGGAAGAGGTTTAAACGAAGTAATAAACAGAAAAGATTTTAGTTTAATGAAATGGATCGGAGCAAACTCTTTTAGAACTTCCCATTATCCATATTCTGAAGAGATTATGAGATTGGCTGATGAAGAAGGAATTGTTGTTATTGACGAGGTACCAGCAGTTGGACTTCACATAAACTTTTCTAACACATACATGGGAATAAAATCATCAGTATCAACTTGGGAAGTTTTAAAAACTAAAACTCAACATGAAAAAGATATTAGAGGATTAATTGAAAGAGATAAAAATCATCCATGTGTTGTTATGTGGTGTGTAGGAAATGAAGCAGCTTTAGAGGAGGAAGGATCATATGATTATTTCAAACCAATGATTGATTTGGCAAAAAAATTAGACCCACAAAAAAGACCTGTGACATTGGTTTCACACATTGCTTATCCATTAAATACAGAGGAGTCTCATAAGATTTGTGCTGAATTAGATGTTTTATGCTTTAACAGATACTATGGATGGTACTGGGGTACAGGAGAGATTGAATTAGTTGAGGGAGTTATTGTAAAAGAGCTAGAGATGTGGTGGAATCGTCATAAAAAACCGATGATGTATACAGAGTTTGGAGCAGATACAGTGAGCGGGCTAAGAGAAACTACTCCTATGATTTACAGTGAAGAGTATCAGCAAATTTACTATGAAGTACACGGAAGAGCTTTTGATAAAGTGGAGTATTTTATAGGGGAGCAAGTTTGGAATTTTGCTGATTTTGCAACAAGATATGATAGTATAATGAGAGTTGGTGGGAATAAAAAAGGTATATTTACAAGGGAGAGAAAACCTAAACTAGCAGCTCATACATTGAAGAAAAGATGGGAAGAGATTCCAGATTTTAACTATAAAAAATAGATTTACTTTTAAAAAGACTGAATTTCCATTACGATTAAAATTTCGTAGTGGAAATTTTTTTATTTATAAATTTTAGACTAGGAAAATATTAAAAAAAGAGTTAAAATCTCTAATATATTTTAATTAAAAGTGAGAGGAAAACCATGATAAGAAAAGCAAAAAAAATAGATATTACAAAAATTATGGAAATTATAACAGCGACAATAAGTGAGATGAAGTTATATAATAATACTCAGTGGGATGAAACATATCCACAAGCGATAAATTTTTCAAAAGATATAGAGGCTGGAGATCTATATGTAGATGAGCTAAATAATGAAATAAGAGGATTTGTTTGTGTAAATTATGTTGAACCTACTGAATATAACTGTATCAATTGGCAATCTTTGGAAAAAGCTATGGTTGTTCATAGAATGGCAGTGAATTCAAATTTTAGAAATCAAGGAGTGGGAATCTCTTTGTTAAAATTTTCTGAAGAGTTAGCGTTAA
>JBOGAY010000262.1:0-22737 GCA_051655925.1 Sarcina sp.
TGCTCTGTATCTCTAGCAATCTCTTCTTTCCCATTCTTTAAAAGTTCTCTTTTACCAAAATAAATTCCACCTGTAAGCTCTCTAACTACACAAATATCAATTCCATCTCCGATAATAGACTCTTTAAGTGGTGATGCATCTTTAAGAGGTTTGTATAATAAAGCTGGTCTTAAATTACAATATAAGTTAAGACCTCCTCTTAACCCTAAAAGAGCTTGCTCTGGTCTAACTGCTCCTGATAAGTTATCCCACTGTGGTCCTCCAACAGCTCCTAAGAAAACTGCATCCATCTTTTTGCAAAGTTCTAAAGTTTCATCTGGAAGTGCCGTCTTACCATCAGTAGCTTCAATAGCACTCCCTCCTGCAATTCCTTCATGGTAGTTAAACTCATGTCCATATTTTTCTGCTACTTTATCTAAAACTTTAAGTGTTTGGTCTACAACCTCTGGTCCTATTCCATCTCCTTTAATAACCCCGATATTAAAATTCATTTTATAATCCCCCAATCAATAATTATTTTGCTTGCTTTTTAATTTTCTCTATAAGTCCACCTTGGTTTATGATGTTTTGCATAAACTCTGGGAACGGCTCAGCTTGGTACTCTGTACCCTTAGTAACATTCTTTATAAGCCCTGTTGAGAAATTAACTGTAACCTTATCACCAGCTTCAATTCCTTCAGTCGCTGCTGGACACTCTAAAATAGGAAGTCCTGTATTGATTGAGTTTCTGTAGAAAATTCTTGCAAAAGTTCTTGCTATAACACAGCTAACTCCACTAGCTTTAATAGCTATTGGTGCATGTTCTCTTGATGAACCACATCCAAAGTTTTTATCTGCAACTATGATATCTCCATCTTCTACATTATTTATAAATTCCTTATCTATATCTTCCATACAGTGCATAGCAAGTTCCTTCTCATCAGAAGTATTTAAGTATCTCGCTGGTATTATTACATCTGTATCAACATTATCTCCATATCTAAAAACTTTTCCGCAAACTTCCATTAATATATCCCCCTCTTTTTTCTCTATTAAAGTTGTTCTGGTGAAGCAATCTTACCTAATATAGCTGAAGCTGCTGCTACTGCTGGACTTGCAAGATAAACCTCTGATTCAACATGTCCCATTCTTCCAACGAAGTTTCTGTTAGTTGTTGAAAGTGCTCTTTCACCTTTTGCAAGTATTCCCATATGTCCACCAAGACATGGCCCACAAGTAGGTGTAGAAACTATTGCACCTGACTCTATAAATGTTTTAAGTAATCCTTCTTCCATAGCTTGTAAGTATATTTTTTGTGTACCTGGAATTACTATTGTTCTAACTTGCTTTTTAACTTTATTTCCTTTTAATATAGCTGCTGCTTCTCTTAAATCTTCCATTCTTCCATTTGTACAAGAACCTATAACTACTTGATTAATTTCAACTGGTTCATTTATCTCATCAATTGTTCTTGTGTTATCTGGAAGATGTGGAAATGCTATTGTAGGTCTAATTTCATCAAGCTTAATTTCATAAGTTTCACAATACTGTGCATCAGCATCTGCCTCAAATTTTGTCCAGTCTTTTGTAGAATGGTCTTTCATATATTCAATAGTTAAATCATCAACTGGAAAAATCCCATTTTTAGCCCCTGCTTCAATAGCCATATTTGCCATTGTGAATCTTGAGTCCATTGAAAGATTCTTAAGCCCCTGACCAACAAACTCCATTGATTTATATAAAGCACCATCAACACCAATCATTCCAATTATGTGTAAAATAATATCTTTACCACTTATCCACTTACTTGGTTTTCCTGTTAAAACAAATTTAATTGCCTCAGGAACTTTGAACCAACACTTACCTGTAGCCATCCCAGCTGCCATATCAGTTGAACCTATCCCTGTTGAAAAAGCTCCAAGTGCCCCATAAGTACAAGTGTGTGAATCAGCTCCTATTACAACATCTCCTGCTACAACAAGTCCTTTTTCAGGTAAAAGGCAGTGCTCAACTCCCATTTCTCCAATATCAAAAAAGTTATTTACTTTCTTATCTCTTGAAAACTCTCTTATACATTTACATTGTTCTGCTGATTTAATATCCTTATTAGGTGTAAAATGATCCGGAACTATTGCAACCTTATCACTATGGAAAACCTGTTCTAAATCAAGCTTTTCAAATTCTTTCACCGCTACTGGTGTTGTAATATCATTCCCTAATACTAAATCTAAATTTGCTTCAATAAGCTGTCCTGCCTTTACAGATTCAAGACCTGCATGTTTTGCAAGAATCTTTTGAGTCATTGTCATTCCCATAATTAAAATCCCCCTCTTTAACTAACTAAAAATACTTTCTTACTTTTCTTTCTATATCTTTTATAAGCCTATATTCAATAGAATCCACAAGAGCTATCCAACTTGCTTGAATAATATCTCGTGAAACTCCAACAGTCCCCCAACTTTCAACTCCATCAGTTGATTCAATTAAAACTCTTACCTTTGCATCAGTTGCATTTTCAGTATCAAGAACTCTAACCTTATAATCAACAAGTCTTACTTTTTTCAACTCTGGATAAAATGTCTCAAGAGCTTTTCTAAGTGCTTTATCTAAAGCATTTACAGGCCCTTCTCCCTCTGCTGCTGTTATCTGACTTTCTCCATCTACTGATATATTTACAAATGCAGTAGAACTATATTTATTATTAAGTTCTGTACATTGCTCACCTATTGTTTTAAAACTTATTAATTCAAAAAATGGTACATACTTTCCTATTATTTTTCTCATTACAAGTTCAATAGTCCCATCTGCTCCCTCAAACTGATATCCTTCGTATTCAAGTTCCTTAAGTTTATTTGTAATAAGTTCAACTTCTTTTGATTCCTTTGATAATTCTGGAAAAATCTTTTGAATCTCTTTTAAGATTGTAGACTTTCCACTAACTTCTGAAATAAGAAATCTTCTTTTATTCCCCACACGCTCTGGTTCTATATGTTCATATGACTTTGGATTTTTAACAATAGCATCAATATGCATGCCACCTTTATGAGCAAAGGCACTATTCCCCACATATGGTTCTTCATCTCTAAGACTTATATTAGAAATTTCTGCTATAAATCTTGCTGTCGTTGTTAGTTCTTCAAGCTTATTTTCAGAACTGAGTTCATAACCTAGTTTTAAGCTAAGAGTTGGTATAATACTACTTAAGCTAGCATTCCCGCATCTTTCTCCTATTCCAAGAAAAGTTCCCTGAACATGCTTTGCTCCACCTATAACTGCTGATATTGAACCACCCACAGCCATTGAAATATCATTGTGACAATGTATTCCTATATTTAAATCATTACTTTCCTTAATTTTTCTAACTATGTTTTCTATCTCACCACAAAGAGTCCCACCATTTGTATCACATAAAACGCAAGTTTTTGCTCCGGCATCTTTCGCTACTATTACTGTTTTTATGGCATATTCTTTATTAGCTTTATACCCATCAAAAAAATGCTCTGCATCAAAAATTATTTCCCTACCACTTTCTTTTAAAAATTTGATAGTGTCTGAAATCATATTTAAATTTTCTTCAAGTGTAGTTTTCAAAATATCCGTAACTTGAAAATCCCAAGCTTTTCCGAATATGACAACAGTTTTTGTTCCTGCACTTAAAAGACTTTTTAAATTTTTATCATCATTAATATTAATATTAGGTCTTCTTGTACTTCCAAAAGCAACTATCTCTGAATTTTCAAATTTGATATCTTTTATCTTACTAAAAAATTCCATATCCTTTGGATTTGATCCTGGATTACCAGCTTCTATATAATCAATTCCTAACGAATCTAAACTCTTGCAAATCTTTATTTTATCTTCTAATGAAAAACTAATTCCCTGACCTTGTGCACCATCTCTTAATGTAGAATCAAAAATTTCTATTTTAGACATCTAAATTACCTCCATATATTAAAAAGGTTTAATACTCACCTTCAAAATACTCCCCATAAGACGTAATTTCTTTGTCTCCTCTTTCAAGTGCTGTTATTCCTGTCCTTACAATTTCTTTAATTCCATATTCACTAACTAATTCTATAAGTGCTGTAACCTTACTTTCATCCCCAGTAAGTTCAATAGTTAAAGATTCTTTTGCTATATCAACTATTTTGCACCTAAAAATTTTCACTATCTCATTTATGGCTGCTCTTTCATTTGCATTAGCTTTAACTTTAATAAGAACAAGCTCTCTATATATAGAATCTTCGTCATCTATATTAATAATTTTTTTAACATCTTCTAGCTTGTTAAGTTGTTTTATAACTTGATCAAGTACATCGTCATTACCCACTATTGATATAGTCATTCTAGATATATTTTCATCTTGAGTTTTACCAACGGTAAGGCTTTCAATATTAAATCCTCTTCTTGAAAAAAGTCCTGAAACTCTACTTAAAACCCCAAATGAATTTCTAACTAATACTGATAAAACATGTTTATCCATAAAACCGCCCCCTTTTGTGTAAATTTAATTCCTAAAATCTTTAATTATATTCGTCTATCCATTACTTTATTAAAAAAATTACTATTAAATATAAATAAAAAAGTATAAGTTTTTCAAACCTATACTGATTCTAAATAAAAATATAATATGAAAATCCACTACTCTTTTATTATTTTCTAAAAATTTTACTCTTATAACCATATATTGTCAATTAAATAATATTTTTTTTGATAATTTAATAATTTAAATAACGTATATTTTAGTTTTGACATAATTCTCATGCCTAAAATATATGAAAATAAAAATTTCAAGCTTATTTATTAACTAAAATATTTTTTCAAATTATGTAAATATACTAAAAATTTTTCTTATATAGTTTTAATTTTTGTACATACTATTAATAGAGTTAAAGTATCAATCACTAATTTTTTAAGAAATAAATGTATAAGAAATAAGAAAGGTGGTGAACTGCTACAAATATTATTTGTTAGCAGATAATTATGAAAATTGGTTATTCTTGCGCTCCTTTAACTATAAATGCTAGAACAAATAAAAGACTAGTTTCAAAAAAATTTTCTAATGAAGAATTCATTGAAACTCTTAGAGAAAATTTACTAAATTTAAAATTAATACTAGCTCACAACATAAAAAATAATATACACTTATTTAGAATAAGTTCAGATATACTTGATAATTCAACTTTATATACCGACTCTACTGATTGGACTAGCATCTTATCAGATGAACTTGCTCAAATATCAAACTTAATAAAAAATAATGAAATAAGAATTACTATGTTTCCACAAAAATATACTTTACTCAACTCTCCTAATATAGAAGTTGTAAAAAAATCCATTGCTTTCATAGACCAACACATAAAATTCATGAAAGCTTTAAAACTTGATACTTCTCACAAAATAATCTTGGAAATAGGTGGTGTTTATACAAATAAAAAAGCTGCCACAGAAAGATTTATTAATACATATGAGAGTCTTACTGATGATATAAAAGACAGATTAGTTTTAACTAATGATTTAAAAAATTATAAATTTGATGATGTATTTAGTATCTGCAAAAAAATATCAGCTCCAATGCTTCTAAATACTTTATACGACAAAGCTTCAAATGAAAATGGACTAACTCTCATTGAAAAATTAACATTTATCTCAGAAACTTGGGAAACCACTTATGGCAAAATGCTTGTAGATTATAGTCAACAAAATCACTCTAAGAAAAAAGGTGAACAATCTGATACAATTACAGTTGATAAATTTATAGCATTTTATAATACTATTCAAAAATTCGAAGCTGATATCACACTTGAAGCAAATGATGGTGATGTTTCAGCATTTAAATGTCAAAATATTTTAAATGAACTTGAAGGAAATAAATTTACCAATAAAGAATTACTTAGAGAATATGAAAAATATAAATTACTTCTAATGGAAAAAGGCAATATTTTTGATAAACAGGCTTCAGAAATAGCTACTACATCTAAATCAATTATCGAATTTTATAAATTTATTGATGAAGCTTTAGAATCTTTTATTGACAACAAAGGGTTTACATTAGCCTTGAGAGAAGCTTTAAAACTAATTACTAGCTATATTAAACCTGCTGAAAAAAATCATATCGAAAAGTTATTGCTCAATAATAAATTAAAGCGTTGTAAAAGTTATATGTATGAAATAGCTATTAGAAATAATGCTACTGTGCTACTTGAAACATATTTCTTTTCTCAAATTTAAAATTAAAACTACATTCGTTCTAGAATGTAGTTTTTTTTATGTATAATAAATTTGTCACAAATTGCTTTACTTATATATATATTAGTACAAAGAGATATTTTGGAGGCTTATTATGACCTTAATCCCAATAATACTTTTTGTTCTTTCAGCAAGCCTTGATACATTTGTTGTATCACTCGCTTATGGCATAAAGAATATAAGAATAGGCTTTCTTAGTAATTTAGTGATAGCTTTTATCTCAGCTCTTGGAACATTTTTATCTATGCTTTTTGGAAGTATGCTTATAAACATAATTCCAATTAAGTCAGCAAACTTACTTGGAGCTTTAGTCCTTCTCATTTTAGGAGTTTATTTTATATTAGATTACAAAAAAACAAAAAATGCACACGCATCTGAATGTTTGTGCTCTGATGGAAGTTGCTCTCCTAGGGCAATACTAAAATCCCCTGAAATAGCTGATGCAGATAAATCTGGCTCTATTGACCTTAAAGAATCTGTTGCTTTATCACTAGCACTTACCCTAAATAATTTTGCTCTTGGTCTTGCTGCTAGTATCACTGGTCTTGATATTAGTCTTACCTGTATCATTACATTTATATTTTCAATTATCTTGATTCCTCTTGGTATATATGTTTCAAAAAGATTTTTGAATAAATTTATAATCGAAAAAGGAAGTCTTATATCAGGTATAATAATCCTATTCTTAGCTCTAATAGAAGCTTTAAACTAAACTTCTATTATTAACATAAAAACCCTATTGAAAAATTCAATAGGGTTTTGTTTATTGTTTTAATTTTTAGCTCGTGTAACTTTAATTTTCTTACCTTTTATCGTAATTTCTTTATTATTTTTAAGAACCATATTTCCTTTTCCATTTAGAACATCAACATATGAGAATCCATCTTGAACATCAATTATTCCAACATCATCTCCCGTCATTCCTTTAAGGTTACTTACAGCTCCAACTATATCAAGCGGTCTTATCTTTTTCTTCTTTCCACCAGTTAAATGAAGTTTCATGACATCTTTATGAACTTCTTTTGTTTTATTTGTCTTTCTATCAGCGAGCATTTTTCTTTGAGCTTCTTTAAACTTGCTCTTGCAAACTTTAGCAACATCATCTGACGGAACTTCTCCCATCGGTATCTCTCTCTCTATATAAGCCTCTATGCTTTTTAAAAACTTTTCTTCATATGGAGCTACAAGAGTAACTGCATCCCCTTCTTTTCCTGCTCTACCCGTTCTACCAATTCTATGAACATAACTATCTTGCTCCATAGGTACTTCATAGTTTATAACAAGCTCTATATGATCAATGTGAATCCCTCTAGCAGCAAGATCTGTTGCAACCATAACCTTATACTCTTTGTTTTTAAACTTCTTCATAACATCCATACGCTCTGTTTGCTGCATATCACCATGAATTTCACAAGTTACAATCCCTTCTTTTTTAAGAAGTTTAGCAATTGCTTTAACCTCATCTTTAGTATTACAGAATACTATTGCACTCTCTGGATTCTTGATATATAAATACTTCCATAAAGTTTTAAGTTTCTCATGCTTCTCAAGTTTTACATAACTCTCATTAATTTTACCTTCATTAACAAGCTTTGCTTTAACCTCCATAACAACAGGCTCATTCATATATGTATCACCTAAAGCTTTAATCTCTTCTGGAATTGTAGCTGAGAACAATGCTGTAATTCTATCTTTTGGCACAGCTTTAAAGATATCTTTAATCTGGTCAATGAATCCCATATTAAGCATCTTATCACCCTCATCAATTATCATTAATTTAAGAGTACTTAAATCTAAAGTTCCTCTTTGAATATGATCTATTACTCTCCCCGGGGTTCCAACAACTATATGAACTCTTTGCTTAAGCTCTCTAATTTGATCATTGTATGGCATTTTTCCAAAAATAGCACAAGCTCTTACTTTTTTAAGTCTTCCTATATTTCCAATTTCCTCTTTAACCTGAATAGCAAGCTCTCTTGTAGGAACAAGAATTAAAACTTGAACATTACTTTCTTCTGTCACAACCATTTCACAGGCTGGAATTGAAAAAGCAGCTGTTTTTCCTGAACCAGTTTTTGATTTAACTATAATATCCTTTTTATCTAACAAGTATGGAATTGCTTCCCTTTGAACATCTGATGGCTGATTATATCCTAAATTATCAAGTGCTGTAACTATCTTTTTATCTAAATTCATTTTATTAAAATTCATATTTATAAAATCCCTCCAAGTGGCTTTATTTTTCGATTATGCAAATTTCACTTTTTTATTATTCAAAATTAACTTTTCTTAATTATGTACTAAATCAATACTCTTTATTATAACAGATAGTTTAAATTTTTAAACAAAAATAGGAAGTGTAAATTTACACCTCCTTACTATCTAAATACTTGTACTCACTTTCTCTTCTTCAATATTTTTAATAAGACTTCTTATCCATTTACCACTTTTTAATCTTCTTACTGATAAAATAAGTTTTACTATCTCTTCTAAAGAAACTAACATTACAACATAATGAACTTCTAAATTCAATACAAGCGCACCTGTAAATGCAAGAGGAACTCCGATAAGCCACATTGGAATAGCTTCTGCCTTTAATGCATATCCTGCATCTCCGCCACCTCTTAAAACTCCAACTATAATTACAAGATTCATCATTCTAATTGGTGCTAAAATTGAAAATATATTTAAAATTAAAACTGAATACATTTTAACATCAGTTGAAACATTAAATAGTCCAACAATAGAACTAGAACTTATTATCAACGTAATTCCAACTACTATACCTGTTAAACATGAAAGAATAACAAACTTTGTTCCATAATCTTTTGCTACTTTTTCCTCATCTGCACCAATTTGATTTCCTATCATAACAAGTGCTGCACTAGACATACTCATTCCTAACACCATAAATATATTTTGTACATTAGTACATATCTGAACTGATGCCATAGCCTCTGTTCCTATCTGTCCATATGCTACAGAATATAAAAAGTTTCCAATTCCCCAACATATATCATTTAATAGCACAGGTACAATTGCTTTATATACCTCTTTACTAAATTCAAAATCAAACTCAAAAAACTCCGAAAACTTACCTTTAAATACTTCATTTTTACTAGCAATTAAGATAAGCAAACTAGCCTCTAAATATCTAGCTATAACAGTAGCAATAGCTGCCCCTTTAACACCAAGCTGTGGCATTCCAAATTCACCAAATATTAGGCAATAGTTAAGCATCACATTAATAAACACTGCTATTGCACTAACTACCATAGGGCTTTTTGAATCTTCTATACTTCTAAGTGAAAATGCAAGACCTATTGTAATAGCATTAACAATATAACTAAAAGACATTACTTTTAAGTATGTAACAACTTGATTTATAACTATCAAATCATCACTAAAAATTTTAGCAATAAAGCTTGATCCAAATAAAACTATTATGGTTCCAATTCCACCAATAACTGCGCTACTAACTATACTTAACCCCACAGCTTTTTTAATATTATGCTTATCTTTCTTTCCCCAAAATTGCGATATAAATATACTACTTCCCCCAACAATTCCAAACATAAATAGCTGAACTAAAAAATTCACTTGATTTCCTATTCCAACAGCTGCTACCGATACATCACCTAAAGCTCCAACCATCATAGTATCTGCCATGCTTAATGATGACATAAGTAAATTCTGGATTATTATAGGAAGTGCTAAAATAAATAACGTTTTAAAAAACTTTTCATCTGAGAAAAATACCTTAATTTTATCTTTCATTCAATTGTCCCCCTTAAAAGAAATTACGCAATTTATTAATCACCTTATATAAAAATTATATATTGCTATGATAAAATATTTACTGTAATTTCTTACATAAATATAAGCACCCTAATTTAATAGGATGCTTATATTATTTAACACTAATATTATAATATTCTATTTATAAAAATTAGACTACTCTTTTTTCTCAATAATATTATTAAATATTTTTAAACTATTTAATATCAACGTCTTCTTTATAATCTACATTTTCAAATCCAAATCCAAATAATCTAAAGAAATCTTCTCTAAATCCTTCAACATCTGTAACTTCAAATACATTTTCTGAATTTATAAGAGGCCAAATTTTAATAATCTCTTCTTGAACATCTGCTCTCATCTCTAGATCATCAAGTCTAATTCTTCCTTCTTCATCTAAATTAAGTTCTTTATCGCCATATAACTCTTCAAATAATCTATATATTTGTTCTATACAACCTTCATGTATTCCTTTTTCTTTCATAACTTTGTATAAAAGTGACACATAAAGTGAGATAACTGGTATAGCTGAACTTGCCTGTGTAACTAAAGCCTTATTCACTGAAACATATGCCTTACCTTCTATATCTTCTATTAACGAATTTATTTTTGGTACAGTAACATCTAAATCAGCCTTAGCTTCTCCTATAGTTCCTTTTTTATATATAGGCTCTGTTATCTCAGGTCCAAGATAACTATATGCGATAGTTTTAACACCTTCTGAAAGAAGATTTTCAGCTTTTAAAGCTTCCATCCATAATAACCAATCTGCTCCACCCATAACTTTAATTGTTCCTTCAATCTCTTCTTTTGAAGCTGGCTCAATAGTTACATCGAATATTCTTCCCGTATGGAAATCTATTGTTTTACTTGTAAATGCTTCTCCAATAGGTTTTAAACTTGAATTTGCAACTTCACCAGTTTTAGGTATAACTCTTTTAGGTGCTGCAAGTGAATATATAACTAAATCAACTGTTCCCATTTCTGCTTTGATTTTTTCAATAGCTTGAGCTTTAACTTCATCTGAAAAAGCATCACCATTCATTTTTATATATTTTAAATTTTTATCTTCAAAAGTTTTTTTTACAGCTTCTGTATTATACCAACCTGCTGATGCTGTTCTTCTTTCTGTTGCTTCTCTTTCAAAACTTATAGCTAATACATTTGCATTACAAGATAACCCTGCAACAATTGTACTTGCAAGACCATATCCTGCTCCTGCCCCTATAACTACTACATTTTTAACATTCTCAAGTTTTTTTTTGCTTTCTATATAATTTACTTGTCTACTCACATTTTCTCTACACCCTACTGGATGCGATGTAGTACATATGAATCCTCTAAATTTAGGTTCTACTATCATTTTATCTCTCCTCAATTTAAATTTAAAATCAAACAGTTTGACTTTCAAATCAATGTATATAATATATCATAAATCAACAATACTTGTCACCATCGATATAAAATTTAGATATTATTAACAAATACACACAACCCTTTTATATTTAGTCATATTCTAAATTTAAGCCTCTAACATTTCACTCTTTAATTCATTAACTAAGTCCTCAACCTTAAGAATCTTATCTACTCTATGAGCATTAGAACCACAGAAAATTAAACCTTCATCAAGTTTTCCCTTAGCAGAATTTATAAGAGCTTGACTTATACAATAAGGTGTATCCTTTGGATTACATGGTATTAAACAATCATAACATCTCTTTATTGGAATTTTTCCATCAGTTGTTAAAGTCTTAATAAACTTATTATTCATTCCTCTACCAGGCATTCCTACTGGACTTTTTAAAATAACAATATCTTCTTCTGTGCTATTTACATAGTAATTTTTAAACTCATCACTTGCATCACATTCCTCAGTTCCAACAAATCTTGTACCCATTTGTACTCCATCTGCTCCAAGCTTTATAAATTTAGCTATATCATAACCTGTAAAAATCCCCCCAGCCGCTATTACTGGTATTTCTTTATTATATTTTTCTTCATATTCTTTTTTAGCTTCTACAATTCCCACAATCTCATCTTCTAAACATTCAATTTTTTCTTCAATTTCATTATTTTTAAATCCTAAATGTCCACCAGCCTTTGGACCTTCAACGACTATCATATCTGGTGCAACTCCAGCTCTTTTATCCCACATTTTAAGAATTAACTTTGCTCCTTTTATAGAAGAAACTATCGGTGCAAGTTTGATTCCCGCTCCCTTTGCTATTACAGGAAGATCCTTTGGAATTCCCGCACCTGAAATAATAAGATCTGCTCCACCTTCTATCGCAGCTTTAACAAATTTATCATATCTTTCCATAGCAACCATAATGTTTACACCAATAATTCCTCCATTAGATATTTCCTTTGCTTTTTTTATATGATTTTTTAAGGCTCTTACATTTGCCTCTAAATTGTTTTTTATAAAATCTTCTTCATTGTACCCTGGTTGAGCTGCTGAGATAACACCTATACCTCCGCACTTTGCAACTGCTCCAGCAAGTTTTGAAAGGGATACCCCTACACCCATTCCGCCTTGAATTATAGGTAATTTTGCAACTAAGTTGCCTATCTTAAGTGGTTTTATATCCATAATTATTACTTCCCTTCATTTTAAATTCAAATATTTTGATTATCAAAATATTAATATAATTATAAAGTTAAACTTCTCTAATTACAATATTTTTCTATTAATTATTTTTACCAATATTTATTTAATATAATCATTTTTCATAAATTATTATTTCTTTACTATAAAAAAAGAGATTTATTAATTAGATATTTCACTAAATAAACCTCTCTTTTATATTATTTAATTAATATTTTATTTTTGCCATCTTCCTTTGCTTTATACAATAAAATATCTGCTTCATATATTATCTCATCTGATGTTTGGTCATTCCACACTACTGCACCACCACTTATTGTTACACTTAATCCTTCAACACTATATTTTATTTTGCTAAGCTCTGTTTGAATATTAACTATAAATTCTTCTAAGCTTACATTTTCTTCAAGTAAAATGATAAATTCTTCTCCTCCAAATCTACCAATAATTCCATTTTCTTTAATTGTCATATTTATAGTTTCAACTATATTAACAAGAACTTCATCACCAAATGTATGACCATAATTATCATTTATGCTTTTAAAATTATCTAAATCAAATATTATTAAAGAAAATCTTTTCCTTTCTTTTATATATGTATTAATTTTCCTAAAAATATATTGCTTTGATTTAGCCTTAGTTAAATAATCTATATTTATCATATTCTCCAACTCTTTTTCTTTAGCTTCTCTTATAACAACTTCTTTTTTAAGTCTTTTTGCCATAAATCCTAATCCTAAAATTATAAAAATATACATAATGTTTATATTTTTAGAATGCTTAATCAATTTTTCTTTATTTTCTGATTCTGCAAGTAAAAGATATTTATCTTCGTTATTTTTTTCATAACTTGTCTTAGTTATCTCATCAGCTAGTTCCCCAACTATTTTTTCTTTATTATAAACCTTTTTACACTCATCTAACTTTTCTAAGTATTTGTTAATATCAACTAAATTCTTATCATTTAAACCAAGAATTTTTATACACATTTCATATATAGAATCCTTTTTATCCGTTTTTTCAAAAGCCTCTATAGCTTCATTATATTTTTTATATGCCATCTGATAATTATTTTGATTTTTATAATAAATTCCTTCTATTTCCTTTAAATTACCCTCAATTTCACTTTTTTCAAGCCCTTCATATCCATCTTGAACTTTTAAATAAACTTCTTTTATTTGTTCATCTGTACCTTCATGCACTAAAACTCTTAAAAGATAAATATGGGCTGAATTAACTATTTGCTCACGAGCTTCATCATTTAATGTAAATTCACTAATTAACTTTATGTAATTTAATGCATTTTCTTTTGCTTTTGGATAATTTTTACATACTAAATTATAATAATATTTTGCATGTGAAGTCACATCATTTTCAAAAAATGTATCTTTTGTAATATCTACAAGTTCCTCATAATACGCTTTAGATATAGTTTCCATCCCAATACTCACTGTTGTATTTATAAGTCCTGCTAAAATATTTGCCTTTAATTGAATTTGTCCCTTTTTACTTATTCCCTCTATATTAGGATTTTGTAATACTTTATATGTTTTACTTGCTCTATTTACTGCTTTTACATAATCTTCTGTTGCATAAGCAATATTTATAAGTACATTATTACCATTTAAAATATAAAAATAATTTTTAGTTTTATCAAAAATACTTATTGATTTTTCTAGATACTCCTCAGCTACTTTATAATTTTTTTCTAAAAATTGATTATAACCTAAGAAATAATATACCCTTGCAATCTCTTCTTCTAACCCATCATATGGCTCTTTTTTTTGAAGCTCCTGCAAAACTTTCAAATACTTCATCTCTAACTTCTCTGCATCTCTATCTTTATCATACAAAGTTTTTTGTATATAAGCTTTTTCTTCTTCACTTATAAGAACTTCTTTATGTAAATTTTCTAAATCAACTATTACTTTATAATTTGTTGCTATCCCTAATAATATAAATACAGCTAAAAGACCAACTATCAACTTTTCTACTTTTTTTACCTTTTTACTTTCCATTTAGTTCACTCCCAAATACTTTTTGTCACTTTTCAATTTTGTCCCTTTTCAATTTTCGCACTTTTTTCTTAGCACTTTATAATATTTCACTTAACTTTTCATTAAAATTTTTAATTTTATTTTTAAATACAAAAAAAGCCACAGATTTCTCTGTGACTTTTCTCTATTTTTATTAATTTGTTTTTACTATTTTATTTGTTTTTTTTGCTATTTTAGGTAAAATCAGTCCAAGTCCAATTAATACAAAAGGTGTAGCAAAGTTTGTTACTGTTACTCCCCACCACTGTGATGAGAACATAACACCTTCTTTAGGGAACATTCCCATAAGACAAGCAAATGCTGTAAATACAAAACACCAAATACCAAATGCTCTTGCAACTTTCCTATTTTTTATAAACTTATACTCTGAATTAAATTTACTTCCAAGTTTTGTTAATGCAATATATGCAAGGAATACCCATAAGTATCTAAGTGGCATAACTGCAGCATTAAGATCTAATAACCAGTTATAAAGTGCATTTGTATCTCCCATTCCAAGAGCTGGAACTATTATAAGAATTGATACAAGTACTGCTGTCATCTTATATCCATTTATAGGCGCACCATTTTTATTAAGCTTTGTTAAAGCTCTAGGCACATATCTGTCGTCTGTATCTGAAAGTAATACCTTAAGTGGTGCATCTATTGAGAATAATAGTGCTGATACCTGAGCTAAGAAATTAGCTATTGCATAAAGTACAAGTAAACTATTTCCTATACCATAGTAATGCCCTAACTTTTGGAATGCGTAATATGCTCCATTCATCTTAAGATCCGGTGGAATATTATTTGAATTAAACATCATTCCCATCGCAAATGAACCAAGAAAAGCTGTAGCTGCAACCATTACTGCAAGTGCTATCATACCTTTAGCAAACCCTTTTTTCTTATCTTTCATATTATTTACATAAGGAGACATCTTCTCTGCTCCCCCTACTGCAAATACTAGCATAGCAAGTGTTGTAAAGTATTTAAAATCAAATGTTGGCATAAATGATTTTAATGTTATGTCCGTTGTTGCACTTTGAACGCCTCTTAAAGCTGGTGCTGCAATCATTAATAATATGTATAGTATAGACATTACAAACATTGATATACCTGCTATTGAACCAATTGTTTTAAGAGATGTAATTCCTTTTGAAGCAACCCACAAGAAAATAAAGAAAATTATTAACGTAATTCCTTGTAATACTAATGGATTTAATTTATCAACTGTTTCTCCGTTTTGAAAAACTGCCCATCCTAATGAAATTAAAATCCCCTGTGGTTTTTGTGCTAAATAAGGTATATGAACAACCCAATATGTCCACCCTGCAAGATAAGCAAGTGTTGGTCCCATAGTTTTACCTATCCATGAACTTACTCCACCTTTTCCTTCACTAAATGTCGACCCTAACTCTCCTACCATCAAAGCATATGGTACGAAATATAAAAATAAAATAAGAATCCATGATGTTATTACTGATAATCCTTGGTTAGCATAGTTATTTACTATATTACCAAATCCCCAAACAGCAACAAATGCCATTAATCCAAGGTTATACCACATCAGTTTCTTGTTATTTTCACTTCCCATTTTACTATCCTCCTATTATTAATATACAAACGTAGTTCTATGAACTACATTTTTTTTCAAAAAAATTTCTAAAATTATTATTTAAAATTCCTACAGACATAATTCTAACACTTATGACATTTTTCTACAAGCATTTCATTCAAAAAATTTCATATTTTTAAAACCTTTTTGTTTCTTTTTTCATAACTATCTCCAGTTTTAAATTCTATAAAACCCTTTATTTAAGCATATTAAAAAGCATAAATACCAAAAACATTTTTTGTAATATTTTATTCTTATATTTTTTGTTTTTGAAAGTTTAAAATCAAAAAAATTCATTTTATGAATTCTTTATAAATAAAATGTCTAAAAAAGAAAAAAATACTTAAGATTCTTTAGTATTTTTTTCTTTAAATATTTTAATATTATCTTAATAAAATTCTATCCTTGCCCCCAGTCTTAGCTTTATATAAAAGTACATCAGCATCATAAACAATTTCATCACACTTTTGTCCATTCCATCTTATTGCCCCACCACTCACAGTAACTACAAAATTTTCTTTATTATATTTAATATTAGCTATATCACATCTCATATTTTCTATAAACTTGCTTGCTTCCATATTTTCTTTTAAAATTATAACAAATTCTTCTCCTCCAAATCTTCCAACATATCCATTATTACCTAGTGTTTGTTTAACTGTTTTAATTATTTCAACTAAAACATAATCACCAAAAGCATGTCCAAAGTTGTCATTTATTTTTTTAAAATTATCTAAATCAAAAATAATAAAAGTAAATTTTTTTTGCTCTGTAATATATAATTTAGTTTTATCAAAAATAAATTGTTTAGAATATGCTTTCGTTAAATAATCAGTTCTAACCATTTTTTCTAATTCTTGTTCTTTAGACTTTCTAATTAATACCTCACCTTTTAATTTTTTTGCCATAAATATAAGTAATATTATAATTGCTAAATATATGAAATTTATTTGTTTAGACATATTTGTTAACTTAGAATTTCTTTCTAACTTTTCATTTATTTCCGCTTTTTCTTCAGCATTTTTTTGATGTGTTGTTTTTGTTAATGAGTCAACAATTTCTCCCATTATACTATCTTTATCATATATTTTTTTATATTTTTCTAAATTCTCTATATAAGGTTCTATATCTAGCTTCATATCATCTGCAAGCTCTATAATCTTATTATTTATATAAGTTGAATTTTCATAATCTTCTAATTCTTCAAACAAATTTAAAGATTCCTTGTATGAAAAAAATGACTCTTCATACATCTCATTCTTTTCATATATAGTTCCTTTAAACTTCAATAAGATAGCTTTAATTAACCCTTCTTGTGCAGCTTTTGTACTAGCAACTTTATCAAACACCAATTTACTACCTTCAAAATCTTTAAGTTCAATTAAAATCTCCAATAAATATATATATGATTCATTTATCTTTTCTATATTTTTAGGATCTAATTCTATATGATAATTTATGTACTCTTGTGCATATTTTTTAGCTTTCGTATAATCTTTTATCATAAAATTGTAAATATACTTTGCATATATAGATATGTTACTTTCAAGATTTTTATCTAACTCTGTTATTTCAACTAATTCGTCATAATATGTTTTAGCCATATTTGTCATCCCAAGTTTTGATGATATATTAACTAACCCATTGAGTGTATTAGTTTTTATACCATTCTGCCCCTGCTTACTAATACCCTTTATATTAGGAGTTTGTAAAATTTCATATATTTTATTTGCTCTATTAATCCCTTCTACATAATCATTTTTTCTATATGCTATATTCATTAAAATATTATTTCCATTTAATTTATAAAAATAATTTGGAATATTTTCAAATTTATCCATTGATAATCCTAAGTATTTCACTGCATGATCAATATCTTTATTTAAATATGCATTAAAACCTAGAACATAATACAATTTAGCTATATCCTCTTCTTTTCCTAAATACTCATCTTTCAATTTAATCTCTTCTAAAATTTTTAAATATTTTTTCGAAAACTCATCACTATCTCTATTTTCAACCTCAAATTCACTTGAAAAATATTCTCTTTCTTCTTCAGTAAGTAATTTCTCCACCTCAGTATTTGTTTTAAAATTATCCTTTAATTTATGATTTAAAAATAGTCCTATTATTATAAATGTTACTAAAATTAAAATAACACTCTTTTCAATATGCTTCTTCATTTTTTCTTGCATGTTCCCCCTCCTTATCTATAATAATATTCGCAATTTTTTTGTAAAACTTTATCTTATTTAAATTTTGATTAAATACTCTTGAAGTTTTGTTATTTTTCAATAAAAAAAGAGGAAGTCCTTAAACTCCCTCTAATTTCTAAAATTATTTTTCAAAAATAATTCTCACTTTGAATAAATCTCCATCAATAGCAATATCAAGTCTTCCTCCCTGTAACTCAGTAAGGCTATTTGCTATTGCAAGTCCAAGGCCTGAACCTTCTGTATTTCTTGATTCATCAGCTCTTTTAAATCTTTCTTTTAATTCATCAGGACTACAATTTAGTTCATACCCTGAAATATTTTTAATTTCAAAGATAACTTTATCTTCATAATCAAGTAAATCAATATATACTCTTGTTCTATCCATTGAATATTTAAGTGCATTTCCTATAAGATTCTCAAATATTCTCCAAGTTCTTGCACCATCAAGTTGTAAGAAAACTTTTTGTTCTGGTATAGTTATTTTAAAATCTAACTTTGATTCATCTATCTTTTCTTTAAACTCCGCAATAGTCTGTCTTAATACTGAGTTAACATCTATAGTTTCAATATTCAACTTTATATTTCCTGTCGCAGCTTTCGACGCTTCAAACAAATCTTCAATTAAAACTTTTAATCTTTTTGATTTATGATCTAATATCTTAATATAAGCTTTTTTCTCATCATCTGTAATTCCTTCTTTTTGAAGCAAATCAACATAACTAATTATTGAAGTAAGCGGTGTCTTTAAATCATGTGATACATTAGTTATAAGCTCCGCTTTCATCTTCTCACTCTTAAGTTCATCCTGAATAGCAATCTTAAATCCTTTATCTATGCCAACAAGATTTTTTCTTGTATTATTCAAACTACTAATTTTATCTTCATTGAATCTAATGTCAAAATCACCCTCAACAATTTTTTTAGTAGCAAGCTCTATTTCTTTTATTTCTTTTTCAAGCCTTGTGTTTCTACATAAAATTAAAATATAACCTACCGTAAAGATTAGTAAAACTGCACTTCCACCTAATACAATTATTGTTGAGTAGCTATTTAATATAAAAATAATCGCCATAAAAACCATACTACTTAATGGAATTAATAAAGCATAATTTATTTTCTTTTCATTTTTACTATAAAACATTGCCATCTTATTAAAATCTATATTCTTAAATGTATCTTTATCAATATTTTTAGTTTTTTCAATAACTTTATTTACAGATCTATCAGTAACTTTTTTAAACTTTTGATTGCAAAGAATTTTTTTCTCTGCTTCAAATCTAGCACTAAAGCCAAACTTACTTATAAATCTAAGATCTGATATAAATAACATTAGTCCTACTGAAGAAATTACAGCTAAATCTATCTGATAATAAGCTCCTCCACCAATAATAAATGTATATACTAAAAATGGTCCTACTAAAAATCCTAATGGAATTTTTCTATATAGTTTCAATAATGCTACTTTATATAATAGTAATCCTAATAAAATTCCTATTCCAAGTATTATCAAAATATTATTTAAGTTTCCTTCTAAATATTGATATTGTTTTTTTGTATATTCCACATGATTATTATATAACTTTGCAAATTCACCTGTTGTTAGTAGCTTTTCATCTGCACTAAGTGATAATGTATACTTTCCTTTTTCCATATCATAGCCAACCATCTCTAAAGCATTTGTAACATCCTTAAAGTAAATCCCTGAACTTATATCACCATGAAGATTTCCTCCATATGCTGTAAATGGTCCATTTTCTGTCATAAAATTATTGAAGAAAATTCCGGAATACTGTGAGCTATTTTTTGCATATATTTCATCTTTAAAAACTAATGTTTCTTTTATATTTGCATCTACATTTTTTGCTAAATGATATCCTACATTAAATTTTCTTTGTACATTTCCTTCTTTATTTACTATCTCTGTCGCAATTTTATAAAGTTCATCTATGTTTTTCAACTTTGTATCATAAACTTTTTTATTGACTTCAAAACTTTTTTTCATAGATTCATTTAAGTTTTTAATTCCTTTAATTCTATCTTCATCTTCTTTAAATATTTCTTTTAAAACTTCGTTGCTAAATTCAATTTCAGCTTTTTGCTTCTTATACTTGTCTGTTTGAGCAATTTCATTAGCTTCTTGCTTCTCCTTAAAAACCTTCAATTCCTCATCATTTAAAATATCAATGTAGGAATTTTGAATATTAGTTATAAAATCAAATTCAAATTCAGCTATCTCATCATTAATCTCTTTTGTCATTTTTAATTTATTTTTATTTAAATTTTTAATATACTCTGTTGGATCTTTTTTATAAGCCCCAACTAAAACATCTGATGCTATATCCATACTAAAATTTTCTAGCTTTTGATAAACCTCTAACTGATTAAAATAATTATTTTTTATATTATAGTCCATACTTTTTTCACTCTGGACTTCTTCTATTACTAGTCTACAAATTACCCCCATAATTGTTGCAAAAATCAACAACCAACTTATTATTTTTCTATTTCTATCAAAACTGTTTTTCTTCTTTACACTAACTTCTTTAACATTGGATTTTGTACCCAATACCCCACACCACCTTTAAATATCTTGGATCTCTTGGATTAATTTCTATCTTTTCTCTAATCCTTCTAACATGTACCGTAACTGTATCTGCATTTATTGCTGGCTCATTCCAAACCTTTTCATAAATTTCCTCTATTGAAAAAACTCTTCCCTTGTTCTCCATAAGAAGCAAAAGTATTTTATATTCAAGTGGTGTTATCTTTACAAGTTCACCATCAAGTTTTAATTCTTTAGTTGCAGTATTTAACTCAAGTCCCCCAACCTTAAAAATATTTTGTCCTAAACCTTCATTTACCTTTTTAGAATATGTTCTATATCTTCTAAGTTGTGATTTAACTCTTGCTATAAGCTCTAAAGGATTAAATGGTTTAGTTAAATAATCATCTGCTCCAATATTCAATCCTAAAATTTTGTCAGTATCTTCTGACTTTGCAGAAAGCATAATCACAGGAAGTTCTTTTTCTTCTCTAATTTTTGCTAGTGTTCTTATTCCGTCAAGTTTTGGCATCATCACATCTAAAATAATTAAATCTACATCCTCATTATCATTTAAAACCTTTAATGCTTGGATACCATCAAATGCTTTAACAACACCATACCCCTCACTTGTAAGATATATCTCTATTGCATTTGCTATTTCCACATCATCGTCAACAACTAAAACCTTAAATTTATTCATTTCTATGTCCCCCTAAAAAATTACTAACTAAATTATAACACTCCCCCCTTAGGTTAATTGTTGAATATCCTTTAACTTATAATTAAATAATAAAAGGTAAAACTTACAAAGTAACACTCCAAATTCTTACAAAAACTGAAAGATTATATTTAAAAACTTCAACTTCATTTCACTGTTGATTATTTTTCTATATATTTTTATTGACAAACGATATATTCTGATTGTATTATAAGATTATCGAAATACAATTGAGGTGAAAATAATGAAAAAAAACTTTACAGCTTCTTTACTTAATATAGTTTTAATAATAGGAATAGTAATCACTCTTTTAATAGCTGCAGGTGCACCATTTTTACTAGCTGCATCTTTTAAAGTACAACAATTACCACTTAATAATAACCTTATGTTCTACTGTGTATTAACAGCATTTTATATATGTGCAATTCCTTATATAATTGCATTGTTCAAACTTAGAACTCTTGCAAGTCTAGTTCTAAAAAATTTAGCATTCACACAAAAGACTGTTTCAGTGCTTAAAACTATTGCTATTTGTTCATTTAGTGAAATAATTTTATTCATAATTTGTGCTAATATAATAAAGCATATGTTTATAGAGTTTAAAGATGTTTTACTTACAGCACCAACAGTAGTTATTGGGTTTATGTGCATTACTATTGGACTTGTATTTGTAACAATTGCAAAGTTATTTAAAAATGCAATTGAATTTAAAGAAGAAAATGATATGACTATTTAGAAAGGAGAGTTTTTATGCCTATACTTGTAAATCTTGATGTAATGATGGCTAAAAGAAAAATCAGTTCAACTGAACTTTCTAAAGAGCTAGGAATAACAATGGCTAATCTTTCTATTCTAAAAAATAACAAGGCTAAAGCAGTTAGATTTACTACTCTTGAATCAATTTGTAGTATCCTTGATTGTCAGCCTGGGGATATATTAGAATATGTAGAAGAAAATGACCCAAGACTTA
>JBOGAY010000263.1:0-8262 GCA_051655925.1 Sarcina sp.
GCATAGCTGATGCAGGAGTTAAGAAAGAAGCATTCTTCGCTACACTTGATAAATTAAGTGAAGAAGCATTTGATGACCAATGTACAGGGGCTAACCCAAGATACCCATTAATCAGTGAGATTAAACAAATGTACATCAACGTTTACGAAGGTAAAGTAGATAGAATCTAATAAGATTTAAAATATAAACTGTGTAGTTAGGGGGAAACCTCTACTGCACAGTTTTTTTTATCTGAAGTAAATTGAAAAATTTGAACTATAAAATAAAGGAACTATTTGTTGTCTAAATGACAATATTAAACAAGTTGATTATGATATAATTTTTATATAAATAAACGGAATTTTAGAGAGGAGAGATTAATATGATAAATACAGTTTTTAAAAATATTAGAAAGAAACTTGCTAGTAAATTAGAGGATAATTCAATTTTAGTTATGTTTGCAGGTGAGGCTAAATATAAATCAGCAGATGAGAGATATCATTTTACACCAAATAGAAATTTTTACTATTTAACAGGAATAGATGAAGAGAAAGATATCCTAATTCTTAAAAAAGAAAATGGAGAAGTTTCAGAAACTTTATTTATAAGTGAACCTGATGAGGCTATGGCTAAGTGGGTAGGTGCTACATTTACAAAGGAAGAAGCTAAAGAAAAGTCAGGGATAGAGAATATCATGTATCTTGGATCATTCCTTAGTACAATAAATACAACTTTAGGTGCAGATGAAATACAAAATCTTTATCTTGATTTAGAAAGAAGAGATTTTGATGAAGCACAAAGAGAAGGTGGAATTTTTGCTAAAAAGATAGCAGATAGATATACTCAGATAGTTATTAAAAATGCTTTTAATATTATTTCAGATTTAAGACTTAGAAAAACTAAGGAAGAAATTGATGAAATGAGAAAAGCAGTTTCAATAACTAAAGGTGGAGTAGAACTTCTTATGAAGAATGCAAAAGTAGGAATGAAGGAGTATGAACTTGAAGCTTATTTTGATTTCTACTTAAAGCAAAATGGAGTTACAGATTTTGCTTTTAAAACAATAGCAGCCTCAGGGAAGAATGCTTCAATATTACACTATCATGAAAACAATAGTGAGATGAAAGATGGGGATTTAATTTTATTTGATTTAGGGGCACAGTGGAATTATTATAATGGAGATGTTTCAAGAACTTTCCCTGTAAATGGTAAATTCACTGATAGACAAAAAGAATTATATCAAGCAGTTTTAGATGTTAATATAGCAATAATTGATATGATGAAACCAGGAATAACAATGAAGGAAGTAAATGAAGCAGCAAATGATATGCTTGCAGAAAAATGCTTAGCACTTGGTCTTACTGAGAAGAAAGAAGATTTTAGAAAATATTATTTCCATTCAATAGGTCATAGTTTAGGGCTTGATACACATGATGTAGGAAAAAGATGGGGTGTATTAGAAGAAGGAATGGTTTGGACAGTAGAACCAGGGTTATATATTCCTGAAGAAAACATAGGGATAAGAATAGAAGATGATGTTCTTATTACAGCTGATGGGAATGAGGTTCTTACTAAAGAGATTATTAAATCAATTGATGATATAGAAAAGTTCATGAGTAAATAATTTTCAAGGAGTTAGTTTATCTAGCTCCTTTTTGTGTATAAAATATTAAAGATGTTAATAAATGGATAATTAAACTGTGTATATGTTGTAAATAGGTAAAAAAGATTGTATAAATAAAAGTATAAAAGCGAATATGATTAAGAGGTAGAGGCGCAAATGCTAAGAGTATCTAAATGGAGCAGAAGTGTTAAGATATTTAGAAAAAGGAGTAGTTGCCGAAGATTTATAAATATACTTTAAGTTTATATTTCTGGGCTTGTATAAAATATATGCAAGACTGTCACATTTTTGTGGAGTGCTACATCAAGGATTTTCATACAATTAATTTGATTACATTTTGTTTGATTTCCTAGGTGAGTAGCCTAGGATTTTTTTATTTTGTAAGCAAAGCCTCTTTAATTATTTTCAAAAATATTAAGGGGGTTTTATATATGAATAAAAGATTAGGAATCTTTTCTACGGTATTATTTTTTAGTTTATGTTTGTTATCTACAGTAGCTTTTGCACAAGGGGATGTGGCACAGGTTAATGCAGATAAGTTTAGATTATGGACAATAATACCACCACTTGTTTCAATAGTATTAGCATTTTTAACAAAGAACATTGTAATATCACTGTTTACTGGGGCGTTTATAGGATGTTTGATGTTATTTATTACGGATCATAATGTGTTTTTAGCTTTAATTTTTGGTTTTATGGATTTAGTTGAAAGGTTACTTTCTTCACTTGCTGATAAGTGGAATGCAGGTATTGTATTGCAAGTTTTAGTAATTGGAGGGATTATTCATCTTGTAGCTAAGATGGGAGGAGCTAGAGCCATTGCAGAGGCTCTTGCAAAGAAAGCAAAGACAGTAAGAAGTGTTCAAATGATTACTTTCCTACTTGGGCTTGCAGTATTTTTTGATGATTATGCAAATTCATTGATAGTTGGACCTATAGTTAGACCCGTTGCAGATAAAATGAGAATTTCAAGAGAGAAGTTGGCTTTTATTATTGATGCAACAGCAGCACCGATAGCAGGGCTTGCAATTATTTCAACATGGATAGGACTTGAGGTTGGATTAATAGGAGATGCCTTCAGTAGTATAGGACAATCAGTTGATGCTTTTGGAATTTTCCTTCAAACTATACTATTTAGATTTTATAATATTTTAATTTTAGCTTTTGTTGTTATATCAGCTTTTACTTTAAGAGAGTTTGGTCCAATGTATAAAGCTGAGATGAGAGCAAGAAAAGGACAAGTTGTTAAATCAAGAAATAGTAAATTATCAGATGCAGAAATAGAAGAAGTTATGCACGATTTAGAACCTAAAAAAGGTGTTAAACTTTGTGTTTGGAATGCGATAATTCCAGTAGGATCGCTGATAGTGTTTTCACTTATAGCTTTTTATTATAGTGGATATTCATCAATAATGAGTGGAGAAGATATAGCACTTATGAATTTACTTAAGTCTTCACCATTTAGTTTTACAGCAATACAACAAGCTTTTTCAGCTTCAGATGCTTCAATAGCTTTATTCCAATCAGCTTTAATATCTTCAGTAATTACAATTGCACTTGCAGTTTGTAGAAAGATATTCACAGTTTCAGAGGCTATTGATACTTGGGTAGAAGGATGTAAAAGTCTTCTAATTACAGGTGTTATTTTGCTTCTTGCTTGGAGTTTAAGTTCAGTTTTAAAAGAGCTTGGAACAGCAGCGTATTTAGTAGAAATTTTATCGGGTTCAGTACCAGCATTTATACTTCCATCACTTATATTTATATTAGGTTCTATAATAGCTTTTTCAACAGGAACAGCTTATGGAACAATGGGAATATTAATGCCTCTTGCAATTCCACTTGCTAATACAATTTCAGGTGGAGATATGAATCTTATAATTGTTGCTACATCAGCAGTTTTAACAGGTGCAATTTTTGGAGACCATTGTTCTCCAATTTCAGATACAACAATTTTATCTTCAACAGGTGCTAGTTGTGATCATATAGAGCATGTAAGAACTCAACTTTGGTATGCTTTATTTGTTGCAGCTGTGACAATATTATTTGGATATATTCCAGCTGGGCTTGGGCTTAATGTTTGGATTTGTTTAGGTCTTGGAATAATTGCAATTATTACAGTTCTTATGGTATTTGGTAAGAAAGTGCCAGATATAATAGAAGTGGAAGAGGCTATATTAGAGGAAACAGTCTAGTTTAGTTTATAAAATGAGTAACTATGTGTTTTTTAGCTACTCATTTTTGTTTTTTTTAAGTTTTTAAAAGCAACAATCCACCATACTATAGAAATGATTGCATTTGATGTGGTAAGTGGTATATTTTTTTTTGAAATTAGATCGAAAATAGTTAGAAGGGTAAAGGCAATAGCAGCAACAAGTGTGAATATGAATATTTTTTTTTCGTTCATAGTAACTCTCCTTATTTAATAATTAGTTATATGATATCATACTTAAACATACAGAATAAAGAATTTATAAAACTCTATAACGATAGAAAGAGGTTTCAATAAATAGTATAATATCAATATCGACAATTGAGGAAGTGATTGATATTAGAAATAATGATATTTTAGGACCTAAGACTAGGATGACTTTTAACTTAGTTAAAGGAGCTGTTTTAGCTATTTTTGTTATTTTAGATCAAGTGTGTTTTCATTTAAATGGGTATCTATTTTTAGCTTTACTTGTAGGGTTATTTATAGTTATGGAACTTATAACAAAGCTTATAATAAAAACATTTTATTGGTAAGTCAAAAGAGCTAAATTTATTTTAGGTTCTTACTCAAGTATGGGTATAAAAAATAAGTATACAACAAAAGGGCATTTTAGGATGCCCTTTTCTAATGTATTCAGTATTCTATTTCACCAAAGATGAGAAAGAACCTTATTTTAATTTGGCTCTTTTTGTTTAGTTTAAATTAAGTTAAAAAATGTAGTGATAAATAAAGATATTTAGTAACACTATTACAATTAGATCGATATTATGTATTATAGGTGGTGATTTTACAATGCGTAATAGAAAAAGAAATTGTTCAAAATGTTGTAATCCATGTTGTGAACCTAAATGTTGTACTCCTTCTTGCTGCTCAGCAAATGCTACAAATATGCCAACACAAGCAGGTGCACCTGCTAATCTTTTTTCAACTTTTAATCCAATGTCAGGTGGATCAGATCCAGTAAGTTATGCAACTTTTTGGAATACTTGTTCTATGACAGTACCTGTTGGAGAAGATTTTCAATTTAATCAAGGCGGAGTTGGAACTTCAGATATAGCACTAATAAGCCCAGGAACTATAAGAGTTTGTAATTCAGGCGTTTATCATATAACTTATAGAATTAATATAAGTGTAAAAGGTGTACCTAACTCAACAGAACTTGTTAATAATAGAGTAAGTTTGTATGTAAACTGTATGCAACAACCAAATGGTCAAGCTGGTTTTTCAATACAAACTCCAGATGTAACAAGTTGTATTGCTTTGAATGGGGAGGCTCTAGTATTTATACCTGCTAATTCTTGTTTAAATTTAGTTAATGAAAGTCAATGTATTATAGGTGATACAATTACAACTTGTACTAGTGGTGGAAATACAGTTAATTTGAGTCTTTTTAGAGTAAATTAGTATGTAAAACAACAGAATGAGCAAACTAAAAGCACTCAAAATTTTATTGAGTGCTTTTAGTTTAAAAGCTGTAATTTATATAATTATCATAAATTATTCGAGAAATTTCAGCTATATAGGCTCTTTTATTTCCCATAGGTCCTTCTAAAAGGATAGAAATAGAGTAAGTTCCATTTTTAGTGAAAACAAGTCCTGTATCATTTTCAACATGATCTAATTCACCAGTTTTGTTAGCAACCTCTACTAATGTAGGAAGGTTTGCTGGTATTTTAGTTCTATTAGTTTGTCTTTTCATTATATCAATCATTTTTTGATCATAATATTTATTTACATATTCACCTTTAGCTATTAAATCGAAAGTTTTAACAAGGTCAACTGATGATACTGTGTTTATTATTCCAGCATTAATAGAAGCAGAATCCATCATTTTTCTATTTAGAGAAGTGTTTGAGAGACCATGATTTTCTATGTTTTTATTTATATTATCCATACCAACTCTATCGATTAAAACATTTGCGGCAGTATTATCACTATTTATAATCATATATTCTATAAGTTGTGCTACTGTGTAATTTTGAGTTCCGGATTTATTAGCTATAAAGCCAGAACCAGCGACTTTCATGTCTGGTGTTATGGTTATATATTCATTTTCAGATAGAGTACCTTTATTTATTTGGTTATAAGTTTCTGCCATGATATATATTTTAATAACACTTGCAGCATTTGATTGTTTCGGATTTATATTTAAAATTTGACTTCCTTTAGTATCTTTTATAGAGATTGAAAAGTATTGATAATAACTTCCAAGGTAATTTTTTAAATCTTGTTCTATATTTTTAAAGAGAATAGCAGTGTTTCTATTTTCTTTATGTTGTGATGGTGTAGGTGATGGTGAAGTATTTGAATTATTTGGCACTTTATCACTTTCTATAACTGCGTTATCATTTGAGTTATTGATATTGATGTTTATTTTATTTCCAAGTTCTGTTGATTCGGTAGATGATTTAGAAGAAATATTAGAAGTATTAGTTTTACTTTTAATTAAAACGAATATGGTGAAAAACACGATGCAAATAAGTATAACAGCTGTTAATACTACACCTAAAAGAATAAGTGGTGTAGTAGATTTTTTTTTCTGCAAAGGAGGAGTGAAAACAAAATTATTAGTATTATCAAAGTTTATTTTTTGTCCGCAGTTTTCACAGAAAGTTTGATGAGCAGAAAGTTTAGTGCCACAATTTGGACAAATTTTGGTTGTGGGTTGCTGAGTATGCTTGAAATTAGACATTTTTAACCTCTCTTTTTCTTGATATACTTATTTGTATTATCTTTAAAATGATAAAATTCTTTTAAGAGAAAATAAAAAAGCACTTATTATCAAATAAGTACTTTAAAAGGCTAAGTATTTTTTTTTGGAGGCATTATATAGATATTTACTCCTACAGCTATAATTATCCCTATAAATGTTTCTACAACTCTACTTAATGTATATACATAATTTGAATAATCTCTATTTAATAATAGGTTTGCAAGTAAAACAATACAAGCTATTGATACAGAACCAGGTCTTTTTAAAAGATTACATACGTAAATGGCTAAAATAATAAAAATACAAATTATTACTGTTCTAAAAAATTCTGAATCATATTTTGAAAGTATAATTGTTGCAAGCATACCAAAAGCACCACCTACGAGTGTTCCAATCATTCTGTTTTTTCCCATTTTTATTGATGTTTCGCAAGAGTCTGTCATACAGATAACAGCAGCAATACAAGCATAGAATGGTGATTCAAAACCAAGTAAATTAAGAATTATAATGCATAAAAAAATTGATAATGCTGTTTTAAAATTTCTTGCACCTATTTTAGGCA
Source organism: Sarcina sp. (assembly GCA_051655925.1). GTDB lineage: Bacteria > Bacillota > Clostridia > Clostridiales > Clostridiaceae > Sarcina. The sequence goes on from JBOGAY010000263.1 coordinate 7,091, forward strand.
ATTTGTTATTAAACATTAGATTTATCCCCTCGAATACAACTTTTAAAATTTAATATATTATAACATATAAAGATAATTACTGAATAATGTTATAATAAATTCAGTTTTTAGAAAATTATAATATAGTTGTTAGAATTTTATTATAATTTAGTGTTAAAATATTTTAAGAAGATAGGGGGCGGTATTTTTTGTTTAATGATTATGATTTAGAAAAAAATTCACTTTATAACAAAGTAAAAAGTAGTGCAAAGAAGTCTTTTGAGGAATATTATTATTCTTTTTGGTTTCTGAGTGTTTTTATAATAGGATCTTTTATTTTTTACATATCAACAAAAGTATCTAGAGGTATATTTATAATAGTAGATTTATTTTTTGTATATATAATGGTAAAAAGTTTAATTGAACTTAGAAAAAATAAGCAAAGAGAACATCTAGCTTTAGAATATCAGTTAAAGTTTTTAAATAGAATCTATATGTATAGTGGAATACTTTTAGTGGAATCAATTGTAAGACATTTTTTAAGTTTTAATATAACAATTTTTTCTTATATAAAAGTTATGGTAATTGTTTATGTTATAGCATTTGTGGGCTATAAAGTTTCAAAAATATATATGAAAAAATATTATATAAAAATGCTTGAGGAAAATAATTATGAAAAAATAATAAATTGGAAGACTTTAAAACATAAACTTATAGTTATACTTTCATTTTTTATTTTTATGATTCTTGTAATTGCAACATTTATAAAGATATTAGATGGTAATGTATTAGTTTATGTAATGACATTTATGTATTCATTACTTTTGATTGTTAATATAGAAATTAAATGTGATCTAGAAATTGAAGAGGAACTATTATTTAAAGAGGGAACTTTTGATTTCAAGGAACATGAGTTTAACAGCATAATTTCTCAAATTGAAGATGAAGAAAGTGAAGTGAGTACAAAAGATGAGGAATTTACAAAGGACGAAGAATTTACAAAAGATATAATAAGTGAAGATGAATAAAATATATTAAGCTAAACAAAAATAAATAATAAAATGATTGACAGTAAAGGCTTAAAAATCATATAATCAAGTATATGACATATGCTAAGAAGAGAAGAGTAGTAGAGTCGGCTATGCAAAAGAGAGCTGGGGTAGCTGGAAACCAGAGATAGATGATTTTATGAA
>JBOGAY010000264.1:0-10543 GCA_051655925.1 Sarcina sp.
CTTGAAGATACTTGCTATCACAAGTATCACACTTACCAAGTGATACAAACTTATTAACTAAAAGTGCTAATGGTTCTACAACAGTTAAATCTGTTTTACACTTCTCACACTTGAAATCCATGTTTATAATGCTTGGATCATGCTTTCTAAGGTCTTTTATTTTCAATGCAGGTAATGCATACACATCATCAACTATTGCTTTTTCAATTTTTTCTTTATCATACACTGTTCTTAAAACTTCAGCTGTATATATTGAATCATTTAAAGCATCATGAAGCTTAGTTTGATCAACATCAATTTTAAGTTCTGCTAAAGCAACTTTAAGCCCTATTGGTTTCTTATATGATAAAAGTTTTGTACAATAGTTTTGTAAATCTAGATACTTCTCTATCCAAAAAACATCATCATATCCTTGATATTTAGCATTAATTACTATCTCTGCTATATCATCTGTTGCCCATGAACAAACTATATTATCTGTTCCAACAAACTTTTTAAGTCCTATAAGACCTTCTTTAAGAGTCTTAGCATTTCTTAGATCATTATATTTTATTCCAGTTATGTTTGTTATTATAGGATTTAAAACTGGAAATGCACAAGATCTTGTGTACACCTTATATGAGTCTATTTGCTTCATATCATCATCTAGCTTTACAGCTCCAATTTGGATTATCTCATTTTGAACTTCTAATGTTCTAAGATATCTGTTTTTCTCATAGATATGAGGATAATATTTAGTTATATTCTGCATATTATTAAATTCTAAATCCAGTATTATATACCCCATTTTTTGCATCCCTTCATTTTCCGTATAGTAGTTTTATAAAACTACTTTTTTTATTTTCCAAAAGCTCTAAGGAGGGTTTTATTCTGTCACCTTCCTTAGAGCCTTAATCATTACTAATCTAAATCACCTTAGAATTTTGTCCATAACTCTAAAGCTTTATCAGCAAGTGCATTTTGTCTTGCCTCTAATACTTCCATATTCCAGTTTTCATTTTTAAATACTTCTTCTGTTATTTTAAATTGTCCTTTTTTACTTAAGTACTCTTCTACTTTTTCACTAAAGCATTTATTATTAAGTCTTGTGTTTTTAGCTCCTGCTATAAGAACTAAATTTCCAAGCTTATTAGCATAATTTCTTCTTTGATCAGCTTTAAAGTTTCCTGTCCAATATGCATCTTTAGCATTTCTAGGTAAGATATGCTCAATCATTACTTTATTAGTATAATAGTCAACTGCAACACCTTCATTTAATTCCATATCCATTCTTACAAATACATATTTAGGAATTGTCATTCTACCTTTGCTATAGAAATCAATATCATTTAAAGCATTCTTGAAGAATATTGATGTTTTTTCAAGGTCTGCAACAAATGCATCACTTTGCTTAATAGTTTCAAGTGAATTTGCTTCATCAATTACATTAATTATATCATAAATTCTTGTAAGTCTATCCGCAAATGAATTTCCATTTACCCAGTCTATAACTATTCTTTTCTCTAAAACTTTTACAAATTCTAAAACTTCATCAGCACTTGGATTAAACTTCTCAACAAATCTAATTATAGCTGCTGCCCAATCTTCATATGGTAAAAATTCTCTCATAGCTGTAAGCAAGTTTTTATAATAAACATTTTTATTAGCATCTTTTGATCCAAGTTCTGCATCAACAACATACTTGCTATAAATTTCTTTAATTTTATGCATGTGATTTGTAAATTCCTTACCCTTATAACCTTCTGTCTCTGGATAAATAACCTTTGTATACTCATCATATAATGAAGCTTCAGATTTCTTTTTAAGAGTTATTGTTCTCATAAATCCTATAAGCATCTCTAATGCATCTTTTCCAAGATCAAGTTCATCACTTTCCCAAATTTCTGTATACTCTTGTCTTTCCTCTAAAGGTATAACTCTAAGGTTTTCACTCTTAAGAAGATCTGCATTAGTAAGAGGTAATCCTCTTGAGTTAATAACATTGAATAGTCTAAATGCTGATTCAAATGAATTAGTTGTAATAACTACTAAAACAACTTTTTGTAATAAGTACTTTACAAAACCATTAAGTTTCTCTTCTAATAAAATTCCGTTCTCATCTATAAAGCTAGCTCTAAAGATTTCTAAAGCATTTACCATATTTAATTTTGTTTCAGTTAAATCTGACTTATCAAGGTCTGCTATAAGGTCTGTTCCCTTTTCTGTAAGAACATATTGCTTAAAGAAGTCACTCTCTTTACCTCTAACCTTAACTCTTATATTTTCTTTAATTCCCATAAGCTCATTTGGCTCTTGGTATATTAATGATGATAACACTTTTCTATAATCATCATTTTTTATTATATCTCTAATAGTAGCTATAAGCATGATTAATGATGTAAGTCTTTGCTGTCCATCTATAACCTCATATCTACCAAATCCATCTTCTCTATATTCCTTACCACAAAGAACTACACTTCCTATAAAGTATGGCTCAAAGTTCTCAAAATCTCTTCCTTCGTTTAATCTAATTGAATCATTAATATCTTCAACTAATTGCTTTAAATTCTCTGTTGTCCATGAATATGCTCTTTGATAATCTGGGATTTCAAATACAAATTTCGGACTTAAAAGGTCTTTTATAAAATATTCTTTTGCTTTAATTTTTTCCGTAAACAACTCTTTTCCCTCCTAAACATCCGAGACTTTTTAATCTCACAAAAAAAAAGCCTTTTATAATTAAAAGGCTTAATTCTCTATATTATGTTAACTTTCTCTAATTATATCAGATTCACTTCTATTTGTCTAAACATAGCAAGCTTGATTAAGACTCTATTTCTATTCCTGCCATCCTCATTAAATACCTAGCATTTCTAGTAGTAGAAACTCCTGTTCTAAGTTTATAATCAAATTTTAATTTATTGTCTTCATAATATTCTCTAAAATTATAATTTATTATATTATTATTTTCACTTTCCATATCGCAAAGCTCAAAATCATGAGTAGAAACAAGCCCTATACTTTCACCTTCTAAAAGTTGATTAATAAGAACCTCTGCACCTTCATGCCTATCAACAGAATTAGTTCCTTTAAATATTTCATCAAGTAAAAATATAATTCTCTCACCTCTCTTTGATGCATCAACTATATTTTTAACTCTTAAAATCTCTGCATAAAAAGATGAAATACTTTCATTTAAATTATCTGCTGTCCTCATACAAGTATAAATATTAACTATAGGTGTACTAAATTCTTTAGCTTTTACTCCAAGTCCCAAATAAGCCATAAACATACTAAATCCTATTGTTCTTAAAAATGTACTTTTACCAGACATATTCGATCCTGTTATAAGCGCAACCCTCTTCTTTTTATCTAAGGTAAAACTATTTGAAACTCCAACTTCAAGTAACATTGGATGTACAACTTCCATAGCTTCTAATACTAAACTATCATTAATAGTTGGAAGAATATATTCCTCTCCTGAAATAACACTTAAACTTTCAAGTGCTTCAAACTCTCCTAATGCTTCCATCCAAGCATTAACATTATCTTTATGTTTTATTTTCCACTTTTCAGCCTTTGCAAGTAAATGATAATCAAAATAAAATATTGCATTAAATAGTTTATAAAAAGCATTTTGTCTATCATTAAGCCAAGACCCTATTTTATAAAGCTCACGTAAAGCTTCACTTGCACTTTCCCCATTAGTAACTTTTCTTTTAACCTCATTTAATTTATCTGAAGCAAAGTTTTCTTTTTCAATTAATTCTAGTGCTATAAAATAACCTGAAAGTTCACCTTTTAATTCATCAAATAGTCTAACTCCATCTTCAGCCTCTTTTCCTGCATAACTTATTATAAATAAATTAATCCCAAGAAGAACAAGTACTATTTTAAAATCTACAAGACCAAGAGCCATACATACAATTGCTATACAAGTTATAACTGGTGCAACAAATTTTAATCCTGTAATTCCCATTGATAAAAAATTACTATTATCAGTTTGCACCCACTCTAACAAATAATGTTTTAATACATCCTTATTCTTATCCTTCTTTCCCAAATCTTTAGAGTATGATTTTTTAAGGGCAGATAAAAATTTCTCACGCAGAGCATATTTCTCTGAAAGTTCGACTAAGGCTTTTTGATTTTTATAAATTTCATTTTTGCTAATTCCATCTTTAAAAAGAAGTTTGTTTTTAAGTGCTTCCCTACCATAAATAGTTCTTGTAGCATTTATCCATTGAAAGAATGACTTTTTACCAAACACATCTAAATCACTTGAAAAACCATGACTAGCTTCAAGATATTCTTCTCCTGTATCAGAAAATGTCTTCCACTGCCCATTACTTCTTTTAATATCATCAGAATTTAAATCTATTGAATTCTGTGCTTCCCCCATATCTTTTTCAATACTATTGTGCCATTTCATAAGCGCTAAAAATACAATTATAGAAACAACTATAAACACCATCGAAATAAATTTAAAATTATTTCCAAAGAAGTAATTTGCAGAAAAAATAATTAATACAAGGCAATCTATAAGCCTAAGTACACTAACTAAATTATATTTTCCTTTATACCCCTTTAATTCACACTCTCTTTCCTCTATTCTTTTTTTATAAAAATTAATTTTTTCAATCATAGTCTCCCCCCTTTAATTTATTGATAACTAATTAATTTTAAATTACCATATCACCATATAGTCTTCTTAATTATTATCTAAATTATACCATTAAGGTATATTTTTAATTTAAAACAAACTATAAACCTTTCTTATATTATGTAACCCTACTTTTAATTTATATTTATAGAACCTTAAAAATATTCATAAAAAAAGAACCTGCAAAGCAAGTTCTCTATTTTAAATTATTATATATTGTTTCTAAATTCTCTTTCATAGTTTCAATATAAGACTTATCTGCATTCTTTGTCTCAAGACCTGATACTTTAACTACTTTTGCACCTACCTCATTTGCAAGAGTTTGTGATACTTTTTCACTTGCTGTATCCGGCATAAATATAACTTTTACATTATTAGTTTTACAATAATCAGCAAGAGTTTTAAGATGTTGTGGTGTAATTTCTCCTTCTCCAAAAGCATCTTCAACACTCATTTGTGTAAGTCCTAAATCTCTACAAAGATATGCAAAGGCTGCATGACCTGTTACAAAACTTTTATTAGGAATATTTTTAAATTTCTCTCCATATTCTTTTCCAATAGCATCAAGCTCACTTGCAAACTTATTATAATTTGCTGTGTAATAATCTTTATTTGCTGGATCAACTTTAACTAAAGCTTCTTCAATTAACTTACCTTGATTTTTAGCCTCTGTAAAACTAAGCCAGATATGAGGATCTAATCTTCCATGATTATGACCATCATCTTGTGTATGCTCATGGTCATGTCCATCGTCATCACTATGCATATTTACTTGTGCTTCACTACTCACATCTATAACTTTAGCATTTTTTGATGTATTAACAACTGTTATATTATTATTATCAACCGTTTCAAGCACTTTATCTACCCAATGTTCCATTCCAAGTCCATTATAAATAAATACTTTAGATTTACCAAGCTCCACCATATCCTTTGCTTTAGGTTCAAAATCATGTGGTTCAGCTCCATCTGGAACCATTGAACTTACAGAAACTTTATCTCCACCTATTATTTGTGTAAATTCTTTTATTGGATATATACTTGTCATTACTTTTATCTTTCCAGCATCATCTTTTTCTTCTATTTTACTTCCAGTAGCTACTGTGCAAGCTACAAATCCAAGCATTAATGCACCTATTATAGCTCCAAAAACTATTTTCCTTTTCATTAATCTCTCCTCAAATACGATTTCTTATTGCAAACAATTTGCATTTGTTACTTTTATGATACTTTTTAACCCCTATTTTGTCAACTAATTATTTTTCTCAATTACACAAAAAAAGACCACCTAAAGCATAATATAAATTACTCTAAAGGTAGCCTCTTCTTTTTTTGATAGAAGTTTTTTAATTAATAATGGTCTTTTAAGTTACTATTAATTTTTTGGTGGTCCTTCCATAGATAAACACTCCTTAACTAATCTCTCCGTTAAATTCTGTAATTTCATTTACTTCACTATAACGTAGCGTAGTGAAATATTTATTTTCGGTGACTTACTTTTTCTTCTATCTTGTTTCTCACCATTTCACCTGTAATGGAATTACTACATTGCATCCGTCTTGATCTGTTCATAGCGTATCACTCCGATCTTCGCATTAATCTTTGATTAAATTTTTTTAGATTTTTTTCAATCTCACTAATCATTCTCTCTGATATAATTTTTGATTAAATTTTCATTTTGATTTTTCAAATCTCATTTCTAATTTTCTCTCCAATCAATCTTTCGATTAAATTTTCATTCTGATCTTTTTAAATCATAATTTTAATTTTCTCTCCGATATCTAATCTCGTCGCTTTGCTCCAGTTTGTCACTCCGATTTTTTAATTCGTTGTTTCAAATCGAACTATATTCCCGTAATGGTACTCCAAGACTGTTATCCAGTTCTTTTTTTGAAATTTTTGTCTTCCGTTTTAGTTCTGGACTATATGTGCTTCACATAATATATTCCCTCCTTGGGATTGGTTTGAATCTGTAGGTTTTTGAGAAGTTTTTGTTTCTCTCCCTCCTACACTAATATCTTGCCCGCATATTAAATTAAAATTCATGGTAATTTTAACCAATAAAAAATACCTTTATAAAAAACTATATTTAAATAGTGTTCTATAAAAGTATTTTTTAATACTATCTTACTTTTTCTTTTATTAACTCTACTACTTTTTCATATTCATCACCTAAAAAAGATTTAGTGAACATCCATTCACCATTAGTCATTAATTTATTTAATTTATAAACTAATCTTAATAAAATAGATATATCATCTCTACGTTCATCTTTTATAACTAATACAATATTAGGTTTCCCTAAAAACTTATTTTCTTTATACTCCTTAATATCTTCCCATCTAAAACTTGCTTTTCCTATAAGACCTTTTGAGAGTATCTGATCATCATCAAAAATTAAAAATGGATCATTGTTTAAAATCTTATTAGAAAGTTTTATTAAAAATATAAATAAAAGTGTTATTACTATACCATCTACAAATATACTTACCATATTATCTAACAAATTTGAATCACGATAATCAACAGTCATAAATCTAAATTCTTTATAAATAAGCCAAGAAAATAATACTATAATTCCTACTGATAATAACACAATTTTTTTATATTCATTAGGTTCTTTATAAATTCTAATATCGTACATAATATCTCACCTTCAAAAAGATTTTAACAATATTTTTTCTATTTATCAAATTTAGGAAAATTCTCTCTATTTACATTGTAACGTTATCTTTTTGGAAAATAACAAGAAATTTTATATTTCACTTACATTTTGTTAAAACCTATTTAATATACAAGTTTTATAATAAATTTGTTTGTAAAACCTTTTAAGTTATTTTATATTACGTTAAAAAGCAGCCTTTATTTCAGCTGCTTTTATTTTTATAAAAAAAAAGAAGACCTAATCACTAGATCTTCTTGTGCTGGCAGGGGCAGCAGGACTCGAACCCGCAACCAATGGTTTTGGAGACCACTACTCTACCAATTGAGCCATACCCCTTCATTGCTTGTGTGTCACTCGCTCGTGACTACTTTTTTATTATATACACATAAGAAAAAAAAAGCAAGTACTTTTTTAAAATAAATTAAAAAAATATTTTTATTTTATAAATTCTAAAAATTTAATTTATTCAAAACGGCTTAAATTCACATAAAACATCTTCCCTACTCTTTTAATTTCTTCTAATATTGTATAGAATATTAACAAAAGCAAAATTACGAAAGGAGATGAAATTATGGAATTTATAGTTAATACAGTAGAAGATACAATGAATATCGGAAAACAAATCGGAAAACTTGCTAGTAAAGGAGACATAATCTGCTTAACTGGTGATCTTGGAACAGGCAAAACTCATATGAGTAAAGGTATCGCAGAAGGTCTTGGTATAGATGAGCATATCACAAGCCCTACTTTTAATATAGTAAATGAATATCACAGTGGAAGATTAACTTTATATCATTTTGATGTATACAGAGTTAATGACCCAGATGAAATATATGCAATAGGTTTTGATGAATATATATTTGGTGAAGGTGTAAGTCTTATCGAATGGGCAAACTACATCGAGGAACTTATTCCTAATGAGTATCTTTACATAAATATAAAGAAAATGCCTAAAAAAGGTGAGAACTTTAGAAAAATTACAGTTGAGTCATATGGTTCAAAATATGACTATGCAAAGGAGATTTCAGTATGTTAGTTTTAAGTGTTGATTCTTCATCAGCAACAGCTACTTGTGCTTTAGTTAAAGATGATCAAATACTTGGGGAAATAAATTTAAATAGTAAAAGAGAACATTCAGTTATAATAATGGATCTTATAGATGAGATATTAAAAAGATATAACCTTACTATAAATGATGTTGATGCATTTGCTATTTCAGAAGGTCCTGGTTCATTCACAGGACTTAGAATTGGTATGGCTACAATAAAAGGTATGGCATTTAGTACAAAAAAACCTTGTATATCAATTTCTACTCTTGATACACTTGCTTATAATGTAGTTAATTTTGATGGAATAATTTGTCCTATCATAGATGCATTAAGAGATAATGTATACACTAATCTTTATAAGAATGTTGATGGAAAACTTACAGCCATTTCAGAAGCTGAATGTCTTTCACTTACAGAAGTTATTGAGGAATTAAATAAAAAAAATGAGAAAGTTATATTTGTAGGTGATGGTGTAGCTAAACATAGAGCTAGACTTACACAAGAAGTTTCAAAAGCTGTATTTGCACCACTTAACTGCTTATATCCTAAAGCTTCATCACTTGGAGAACTTGCAATAGATAAGCTAAGTCAAGGAATAACAAGCCCACTTAATGAGTTTGCTCCTGTTTATCTTAGAAAATCACAAGCTGAAACTGAATACGAAAAGAGAATGGGTATATAATGTTAGAAACAAGATTAATGGAACATGGAGATATTTTTGATGTTCTTAAAATAAGTAATTCTTGTTTTCATGGAAATGAAAGCTGGGATAAAAAATCTTTTGAGGCTGAACTTGTAAACCATCTTGCTCACTGTTTTGTTATTTTAGATAATAATAAAATTTGTGGTTTTGCAAATGTATGGATAATTGCAGGTGAAGCTAACATTAATAGCATAGCTATTGATGAAACTCTAAGAGGAAAAGGACTAGGTAGCTCTCTTCTACAAGGAATTTTAAAGTATTGCACAGAAAACAATACTAATGAAATTACCCTTGAAGTTAGAGAATCTAATAAAGCCGCACAAAATCTCTATAAAAAGCATAGCTTTACAATTGAAGGAGAAAGAAAAAAATACTACTCTAATAATGGTGAAACTGCTGTACTTATGGGAAATAGAGATATTAAATCTTCAATTTAGAAAGTGCCTTTTGGCACTTTCTTTTTTTATGAAACTTTACTATATTTTTTATAAAATTTAAATTTATTTTCTTTAAATCTTATCTCTTCTACTTTTTTATCAATATTCATTCTTTTTATCAACTTTTTTGCCTTTTTTCACTTCTTGAAATTATTACCTTTCTATACTATCATCAACTAACAAATATTTATTTAAAAAGGATTTTAAAGTTATGTCAGATAATAATTTAACCAAAGAACCAAACTCAAAAAGTCTTAAAAATATTCTAAGTATTTTAATATTGCTTGTTATTGCTGGATTTATATTTTTTCTTTTTATATTTCCACTTTTAAAAGGAACTACAAGTATACTTGATAGATCTTATATATCTGTTACTGGTAAAACTAGTACTGCTATTGTAGAATCATATGAAAGTATTCCACACACCCAAAAGAATGGAAATATAATTTATACCTATATTCCAAGACTAAAAATTAATGTTGATGGTTATAATATTTTATCAACATCAAACTTTAATGAAATTTCAGAAGAACTTCTTCCTATCGGTAGTGAAGTTTCAATAAAATATGATATAAATAATCCAACTAAAGCTATAATCACAACACTAAACTTTGTTAGTTATTCATTATCTTCATATTTCTTTTATGCCCTCTTTATAGGATTTTTTATTATATCTATGATAGTTAATAAAAAATTTAAGAAATATGAAAATACGACGCGTACAAAAGGCTTAGGAATACTTTGCTCAATATTAAGCTTATTCTTATTAGGAATATTTATATTTTTAATTTGGCAAGGTTTTATTGGTCAGCTAAGTTCTTTATCTTCATTATCTTCATCAATTATACTTATAATTTTTGCAGTTGTAGATAATAAACTTTTAACAACTCTTCTCAAACTGTATATCAAAAATAATGCTTTGAAATATATTGGATAAAAAAACCACCGAGATTTAACTAATAAGTTTCGGTGGTTTTAATTATATAATCTTTAAAACTTAGTATTGTTCTATACTTTGATTCTGATTCGGCTTATATAAATTGGCTT
>JBOGAY010000265.1:0-7636 GCA_051655925.1 Sarcina sp.
AGCTACTTGTTTTTGAGCTTTCGCTTGATTGTGATTCTTTTGAGCTTGAGCTACTTGTTTTTGAACTTTCGCTTGATTGTGATTCTTTTGAGCTTGAGCTACTTGTTTTTGAGCTTTCGCTTGATTGTGAATCTTTTGAACTTGATTCTTTGTTTGAACTTGAATCTTTTGATTGTGATTCTTTTGAGCTTGAGCTACTTATTTTTGAGCTTTCGCTTGATTGTGAATCTTTTGAACTTGATTCTTTGTTTGAACTTGAATCTTTTGATTGTGAATCTTTGTTTGAACTTGAATCTTTTGAACTTGATTCTTTATTTGAACTTGAATCTTTTGATTGTGAATCTTTATTTGAACTTGAATCTTTTGAAGTTGATGAACTTGATTGTGATTCTTTGTTTGAACTTTCACTTATTTTTGAGCTTGAGTTACTTGATGATGAACTTTCGCTTGTTTTTGCATCCTTACTTGAGCTTGATTGTGAAGTTGTTGAATCATTTCCATCTATTTTTTTACTTGAATCTGATTTTGAATTACTTGTTGATGAACTTTCACTAGCTTGTGCTTCTTTATTTGAAGCTGATTTTGAGCTATTTGCTGATGAACTTTCGCTAGCTTTTGCTTCTTTACTTGAGTTTGACTCTGTACTATTTTTGCTTGTTACTGAGCTCTCACTTGATTTTGCTTCTTTACTTGATTCTGCTTTTTTACTTGAACTATCTGCTGAAGCACTTTCACTTGTTTTTGATTGTTTATTTGAAGATGTTTTTGAACTTGAGTTACTTGATGACTCAGTTCCATTTGCATCTGATTTTTTATTTGAAGTTGCTTCTTTACTTGAGCTATTTGCTGATGAATTTTCACTAGCTTTTGCCTCTTTATTTGAAGCTGATTTTGAGCTTGAACTATTTGCTGAAGCACTCTCACTTGTTTTTGATTGTTTAGTCACGCCATTAGCTACTGATGTATTTGAGCTTGAGCTTGAGCTTGAACTTGAACTGTTTGACGCAGAGCTTGAACTTGAACTTGAGCTTGAATTACTTGATGCTGAGCTTGTGTTACTTGATGATGAACTTGAGCTTGATTCAGTTACTCCTGTATTTTGTGTTTGTTCAGCTGCATTGTCAACTTTATTTGCATCTGTTTTAGTTTGAATTTTTTTAACTTGGACCATTTGTGCTTGTATCATTTTTATTACCTCTCTTCTATAAAATACTAAACAAAGTAAATAATTTATAAATAAGCTCTTTCAATTATATATAAATTATTTATTTTCAACTATTGATCTTAAGCCAATAATAGCAGTAATACTTTTAATTAAATTTTGCAACACTTTTGTTACCATTACTTACCAAAATAGAACTTATATCTGAAATCCTATACTATTTAACTCTCTATATCAAATTCCTCTAAATATATATTTTTTAAAAAATATTCCTTTCTTTCTATTTTAATTTAAATAATATACAAATTTCTTGAAAATAATTATATAAAATATACCAAAAATACTATTTTTCAATAAAATTTTAATATTTAAAATATATTTTTCACAAAAAAAGGCAGAAATCCCATCACCGGATTTCTACCTTTTTTTACTTTTTAGTATAATATGCTATTCCAACACTTTGAGGACCAACATGAAGACCTATAACTGCCCCTATGTCCATTATATGACAATCAAGTCCAAGCTCTGCCTTTAATCGCTCTTTAAGTTCGACAGCTTCTTCATAATTTAAAATATGATAAACAACTGCCTCTCCAAGCCCTTTTTCATCCATCTCTTCTTTAATTGTTTCAATCATTCTTGTAACTGCTTTTTTATGAGTTCTAACTTTATCTAAGACCTCAACAGACCCATCTTCTACATGTAATAAAGGAGTTATCTTTAAAATTCCTCCGATAAGCGCAGCAGCAGCTCCTATTCTACCACCCTTTCTTAAGTGACTTAATGAACCTGGAATGAAAATAATATCAACTCTCTTTCTCATTTCCTCTATATATATTTTAATTTCTTCAATACTTTTACCTTGCTTTGCAAGTTTTGCTGCTTCTACAACTAAAAATCCCATACTCATAGTTGTATTTAAACTATCCACAAGTTCTATCTTAGCATCTGGATGTTTCTCTAAAACCATCTCTTTTATAAGATGTGATGTTGAATAAGTTCCACTAAGCTTTGATGATATAAATATCCCTAAAACTTCATCACCATTCTCTACAATGTCAAGCATTTCCTTTTCAAATTCATCCATTGCTGGTTGTGATGACTTTGGAAAAGTTCCTGCTATAGCTAGTTTATCATAAAATTCTTTTGCATTTACATCTACTTCTCTTTGGCTTACATCATCCATGATTACATTTATTGATACAACCCTGATATCGTACTTATCAATATACTCCTGTGGTATATAGCTTGTACTATCAGTTATTATTTTTATCGACATAAATATCCTCCTAAAATTAAATAACTAATACTTAAAAAAATATCTTCTATTGCTATTTTAAATTCAAATATCGTTAAAGAACATTATATTACAAATACTAAGATTTTCAAAGCATTATTGAATATTTTTCCATTTAAAGTTTATTTCTTCTATCTGATGATTCTATAAACCTCGTTTGTAAACCATTCTTATTCTCATCTATTATATCTTGTTTAAGCCCCTCTAACTCTTCAATAAAAATATTAATTTTATCAACTAAATTTTCTTTATTACTTATGAATAAATCTGACCAAAGCTCTTCATTTATATTAGCAATTCTAGTAATTTCTTTAAAACTATCTCCTGTAAACGATCCTGTATCTATATTTAACTCATCACTATTTATAAGTGACACAGCAATTGCATGTGGAAGTTGGCTTGTAAAAGCTATTATCTCATCATGAAAATCAATTGTTGTTTCTACAATATTGGCAAATCCCATTTTTGAAGCTAAGAACTTAACTTCATTTATATTTTCATCCTTATTTTTATCTGTTCTTGTAATTATAAAATTCGCTCCTATAAATACCTTTCTTGAAGCAAAATCTATTCCACTCTTCTCTCTTCCTGCCATGGGATGTGTTAAAATAAAATCTATATTTTCAGGAATTTCTATATTTTTCAAATTATTTTTAACTCCTGATGTATCAACTATTATTAAATCTTTTTTGAAAAGGTCTTTATTACTTTCTATAAATGCTTTAATCGCATTAGGATATATGCTAAGGATTATCATATCCGACTCCCTCAATATCTCCTCTGCTTCTTTAGTATTAATAGTTGTACCTTTTTCAATTATTCCAAGTTCAAAAGCTTTAACTATTGTTTCTTTCCTTAAATCAATCCCTTGAACATTTACTCCGTATATTTTCCCCCTAAGACTTAGACCTATCGACCCACCAATTACTCCAAGTCCCACTAATGTAATATTCATATATCTATTCCCCTTTTAAAATATATTTCACGCTTTTATTATATTCCTTCATTAATAAACTCAAAAAATAAGAGAGCTAAAAATCTATTCTAGCTCTCTTTCTTTACGTCAGTCATTTTTCTTAAGATAATTTTCTAATGCTTTTATTCCAAGTATATATCCAAAGTCTCCAAAACCACATATTTGTCCTATACAAGCTGGTGCTGTAACAGACTTATGTCTAAATTCTTCTCTTTTGTGGATATTACTAAGATGTACTTCTACTGTAGGTATGTCTACACCTTTTAAAGCATCATAAATCGCTATACTATAATGTGTATAAGCTCCTGGGTTTATGATAATTCCATCAAATTTATCAAAGTAAGCACTATGGATTTCGTTTATAATTTCACCCTCTATGTTACTTTGAAAATCTATTATTTCATGTCCTAATTTCGCGCCCTCTTCTTTTACCATAGATACAACATCATTAAAATCTTTACTACCATAAATCTGCTTTTCTCTAATTCCTAAAAGATTCAAATTAGGTCCATTTATAAGTTTAACCTTCATACTCTCACCTATAACCTTAAACTAAATCACCTTTAGTTTTTTTTATTATTTCCTCTACTATATCTTCTATACTTCCATCATTTATTACAATTACATCTGCGTATTGATTATACAAATCAATTCTCTCTCTATAAAGATTTATAAGTCTTGCCTTTCCATCCTTTAAAAGAGGTCTTGTACTTGTATCAACATCATCAAGTATAAGCTCTAATGGTCTATTTATAAAAACAACAATAAAATCTTTAAAATAGTCCATATTTTCTTTTTTCTTTATTACTCCCCCACCTGTTGATATCAAAGCATTTTCAAGTCTAGATAAAACCTCACAAGTCTTAGTTTCATAAGCCCTAAAAATTTCTTCTCCACTTTCAAATATTTCATTTATAGATTTCTTTGTACTTCTTTCTATAAAATCATCTGTATCAACAAATTTAAGATTTAACTTATTTGCAACTTCCTGTCCTAAAGTTGTTTTACCACAACCTGGCATACCTATTAAAACAATTCCTTTTTTCAAATTAATCACTCGCTTTACTTAAATCTTAAACTTAACTTTTCAAAGATTTCTTCTTCCACTTTTTCATCAATAATTATATTATTCCAAATTTCTTCTGCCTTCATAGCCTGTGCAACTAACATATAAAGCCCTTTTACAATTTTAAGACCATCATTTTCTGCCTCTTGTAAAAACCTTGTTTTTTCTGGGTTATACACTATATCACAAGCTATTTCAAACTTTGAAAAAATCTCTTTATCAATTGCAGTTGTTTCTATATTCGGATACATTCCACAAGGAGTTGTATTAACTATTCCATAAGCTTTTTCTATTTCTGAAAGCTCATCATAGTTTAAGAATTCCATTCTAGAAATCCCACTAAACTTCTCACTAGCAGAAACCTTATCTCTTGAAACCATAACTACTCTTGAAGCACCTTCATCTAAAAGACAATGTACTATCGCTTTTGAAGCTCCCCCTGAACCTAGAACATAGAATACATTGTTTTTGAAAATAACATCCTCTCTTTCAAGCATTCTTTTAAATCCATAGTAATCAGTATTATAACCAAAGCTCTTTCCATCTTTCATAAAAATAGTATTTATAGCTCCAATTTTTTTAGCCTCATCAGATATAAAATCAAGCTGATCCATCACAACTTCTTTATAAGGAATTGTAACATTTGTTCCTACAACTCCTAAAGTTTTAAGTGATGCAACAATATTTGAAACATCACTTTTAGCAACTAAAAAAAGATTAAATTTAGCATTCATAGAAATCTTACTATAAAGATCTTCATGTATCTCTGGTGATAAACTATGCGAAAGCTTCTCACCTATTAATCCAAATACTCTCATAAATCTACTCCTGTCTTTTATATGCACCAAGTATTTTAAAGTCTTCTGTTGTACTTTTAACTTTATCAAGTGCTGCCTTAACTTCTTGTATATTTATATTTCCATCTATATCTACATAAAAGAAATAATTAAATGAACCATTCCCCATAGGTCTTGATTCTATCTTTCTCATATTAATTCCACTATCTGAGAAAGCTTCAAGTTGTTTATATAAATAACCAGCTTTATTTGCTATTGTAAATGCTATTGTAAGCTTATTACAAAGGTCTGTTGTTTCAAAATTTCTTCCTATAACTATAAATCTTGTATAATTTTCCTTAGCATTATTTATGCCTGCCTCTAATACATCTAAATCATAAATTTTTGCTGCTCTTTTGCCTGCTATTGCTGCCTTAGTATCATCATTAAGCTCTGAAACATACTTAGCACTTATAGCTGTATTATGATAAGGAATTGTTTTAACCCCTTTTAAAGTTTTAATAAAGTCACTGCTTTGTTCAAACCCTTGACTGTGAGAATATATTTCTTTAATCTCCTCTATCTTACTTCCTTTTGGAGCTAAAAGGTTTTGTTCTATTTTAAGAAGTGTTTCACCAACTATGTGGAATCCATATTTCTTTAACAAATCATAAACAAGTGTTATTGAGCCTGTTGATGAATTTTCTATTGGTAAAACTCCATAATCTATTTCTGAAAATTTAAGAGCTGTAAAAACATCTTCAAACTCTTCAAAATTAGTTCTTGTATAGTCTTCACCAAAATACTTTATAAGAGCCTCTTCTCCAAATGAACCTAAATCTCCTTGAAACCCAAGTTTTATTTCTTTTCCTTTAGCAAGTGGCGCTTCTCTTCTACCTATTTTTTCACACTGATATTCCTTACTAATGTCCATAAGACTATGTAGCATATCTCTCGTGTAAGATTTTAAAGCCTCATCTTTAACTCTTGCTACATTCTTTGCAATAACCTCATCCTCTCTTTTCTTATTGAATATTGGAAGATTATTAGCTTCTTTATATCTTGCTACATCTACAACAATATTCATTCTTTCCTCAAAAAGCTCTATAAGCTTCTTATCTATTTCATCAATTCTATTTCTACAATAGTCTAGATCTTTCATTTACCTAATCTCCTTTTAAATTACTTCTCTAGCCTAACCTAATTTTACTTTTAAATTACTTTTCATTAAGAAGTTCTAAAACTGCAATAGCAGAAATTGCTTCTATAACAACAACAGCTCTTTGAACTATACAAGGATCATGTCTTCCTTCAATTTTTATAATTTCATTTTGCATTGTATCTATATTTACAGTTCTTTGCTCTCTACTAATAGATGCAGTAGGTTTTATAGCTACTCTATGAATTACAGGCATTCCATTAGAAATCCCACCTATGATTCCACCATTATTATTTGAATGAGCTTTTATTTTACCCTCTTCAATATAATACTCATCATTAGCAACTGAACCTCTTGATTTAGCTATGTCAAATCCCAGTCCAAACTCAATTCCTTTAACTGCTGGAATTGAAAATGCAAGTGATGCTATCTTACTTTCAAGTGAATCAAAAAATGGTGAACCAACCCCTGCCTTAAGACCTATAATTCCCGTTTCAATAACTCCACCAACAGAATCTATTTCTCTTTTTGCAGTCATTATAGTTTCTTTAATTTCTTCTATCTTTTCATCATTTAAAACCGGAAGTTCTTTTTCTAAAAGTGAATTTAAAGTTTCCTCATTCAAGTTCACAAAATCAAATGAATTATCTTCTACATTTTCAACTGCCTTAATATGAGAACCCACTCTAATTCCTTGCTCTTCTAAAATTTGCTTAGCAATCGCACCTGCAAAAACTATTGGAGCTGTTATTCTTCCTGAAAAGTGTCCTCCACCTCTATAATCATTGAAACCACTATATCTTACAAATCCTGAGTAATCTGCATGTCCTGGTCTCATTAAATCCTTAGTCTTTGAATAATCCCTTGACCTTGTATCACTATTTTCAATCATCATAGTAATTGGACTACCTGTCGCCTTACCTTCAAAAATCCCTGAAAGTATTACAGGCTTATCAGCCTCTTTTCTAGGAGTAGATAACTTATCTCTTCCTGGTGCTCTTCTTTGCATTTCTTTTTCTACTTTTTCCATATCAATAGACGTTCCTGGTTTAATACCATTGATAACCATCCCTATAGCTTTTCCATGTGATTCTCCAAATATAGAAAGCTCTATATTATTCCCCCATGTTCCACTCATCTATCTCTCCTCCTAACATTTTAAAATCTTCCCAGAAGTGTGGATATGATTTTGAAACACAA
>JBOGAY010000266.1:0-11456 GCA_051655925.1 Sarcina sp.
AGATAAGTTCTGGAATGATGGAGCAGTTACTATATCAAGAATTGAAAGAGCTAAAGGAAATGAAGCTGTTATGGTTTATGTTGTAGGTATTGAAGAAATAGCTAAAAATGAAAACTCAGTATCTGAAAGAAATAAATTATTTACTGCAATGACAAGAGCAAAATGTTTCTTAAAAGTGATGGCAGTTGCTGATAGAGAATATACTTTGTATGAAGAGATAGAGAAATCAATAGAGGCAAATGGTAGATTTAAATTTAAATTTATAAGACCAAAGAATACTGCTGATGATAATGAAAGTTAATAGATGAAATTTAAAAATAATAAAATAGCTTGAAAGTCACATCATAAAAATTGATGTGGCTTTATTTTTATGCTTTTAAGTTGATTTTCCTACTATCTATGAAGTTTTAGTGATATAGGCACGAAAATATATTGTGATAAAAAATATAGTGGAGTGATGAAATTGTTAAAAGTATTTAATTCAGAAGATCGTATTGTCAAAAGACATACAAAAAAACAAGATGAGTTTACAGATACATATAATAAAATGTTAAAAGAATTAGATGATTTATATGTTCTTAGAAAGAAGTCATTGGAGTTTATAGGTGTTATTGAGATAGTAACAAAGATGGTATTTAAAAATGAAGTGTTATTTGATAGAAAGTTTAGGGAAATAAAGGGGAATTCAGAGGTTTTTAGGGAGTCTGTAAAAATTGAAAAAACAAGTATGGATATCAATACAGATTCACAATTAGGAGGTGCGGTTAAAGGTATAGCAGTAGGAAGTACAGTAGCAGTTGCAGGACCTAGTGTAGCGATGGCTATTGCTACAACTTTTGGAACTGCATCAACAGGAGCTGCAATTTCAGGACTTTCAGGAGCAGCAGCAACTAATGCAGCATTAGCATGGCTTGGTGGCGGAGCGATAGCAACAGGAGGCGGGGGAATCGCTGCTGGAGCAGGGATTTTAGCACTAGCAGCTCCTCTTGGATTGGCTATTGCAGGCGGAGCTCTTGTAGTTGGAGTAATGAAAAGAGATAAGGTAAATAAAGAAATTACAGAGCAGTGTGAAAAGCAAATAGAAGAGTTTGAAAAGGGAATTGAACAAATGAAAAAAATAATTAAAGAGGTATCAGCACTGCGTAAAAAGACAGAAGTTGCATATAAAAAATTAGAAGTTAGTTATTTAAAGTTTTCTGATACTGTAGATTTTAATTATGAGAATTGGAATAAAGAACAAGTAGATGCAATGAAGAGACTTTTAGAAAATACAAAAAATTTAGCAGAAATTTTAAATGATAGAATTTAATTAAAGTAGAGGTAAGTGGGATGACAGAAATAGTGAAAAGTAATTCACAAATAAATTTTAATGAAAAAGAGTATTTAAGTGCTATAAATTCATATTTGGAAAGATTGGGGAAATTAGAAATTATTTTAGGCAATGATGTAATGAAAGGTAATAATTTAGAACATTTAATCGAGAGGGTTAAAAAACTTAAAACTGATATAAAAGAAAGAGATTATCAAATAGCTATCATTGGTGCTATAAAAGCAGGAAAATCCACTATGATAAATTCAGTTTTAGGTGTTGATTTAGCATCAGTTTCAGTTACACCAGAAACTGCATCATTAACTAGATTTACAAAAGCAGAAAAATTAAATTATGTTAAGGTTACATTTTTTGAAGAAAGTGATTGGAATGACTTAGAGAAAAGTGTTGAAGAATCTAATTCGAATATTTTTAAAGAAAAGTTTAATGCTTTAAATGGTAATGAGTATATAAATGAATGGGTAGGACATAGTCAGGTATTTAATGAATTTACTAATTTAGAAGATTTACAGGTTGAGATAAAAAAATGGACTTCATGTACAGAAGTTACACATTATTTTGTAAAAGAGGTTGAAGTTGGTTTATGTGATATTGATTTACCTAAGGGCGTTGTACTAGTTGATACTCCGGGGCTTGATGATCCTGTTCAGTACAGATCTGATATTACTAGAAAATATATAGCAAGTGCTGATTCTGTATTTGTTTGTGTAAATTCTAGTGCTTTAACTGGTGGAGAAATAGCTACAATAAGTAGAGTTTTTGCAAATGCAAGATATAAAAAAGATAAGTTATATATTATAGGAACTCAATTAGACTCTAGAGGAAATCCATTAGATGATTGGGCTAAACAAAAAGCAGAATGGGTATTCCAATTAGGAAGAGTAGGGCATTTCAATGATGAGGAATTAGCAAATAATAATATTATTGGTATATCAGCTTATCTAGAAAATTTATGTAGAAAATATATGGATACTAAGTCTGATGAATTTATAGATGATATTTTTAGTTTAGGATATAAATTCTGTGAATGTAAATTAAATGATTTATTTAGAATGGATGAAGTTGAAGCAGTTAAGTTTGTTAGAGAAAAGAATAATTTTGCAAGCTTTAAAAGTAAATTACATGATGAGGTAATAGATAAGCATAGAGAGGTTATTTTATCAGAATTTAAAGAAGAGTTTGAGATTTTAATGTGTGACTTGAAAGATAAACTAATGAGTATATCAACAAGTAAAAAAGAACTTTTAACAAGATTTGACGCAAAGAAAAATGAATTAACTTCTGAAATTAAAGAATGTAGAAGAGAAATAAAGAAAATAAAGCTAGAACAAGCGAAAATAAAGGATATTATAAATAAGTTCAGAACTAATAATATTTCTAAGAGAGCAAATATTGTTAAAGAATTAAAAGCAGATTGTTAGGAGAACAGATATGGGGTTTTGGAATAAATTAAAATCAATAGCTAATATGAAATCAATAGGGAAAGCTATAACAGCAGGAGTTAAAGCAGCAGTTGGTAGTTTTTTAGAATATGGCGGTGAAAAATTAAATCTAGTAGGTCTAGAACTTAAAGGTGCAAATATGCAACGAGAGTTTGATGAAATTGCAAAAGAAATAGGAGAAAAGAGTGCTTTTAATATTGATGATACACAAACTGAGGAAGTAGAAAGTATTAATGAAGTTTTAACTACATTTGTTGTTGGGTTAGAAAAGAAAACAAATGAGTTTGAAGAAAGAATGTGTGAATATATTTTAGAAAGTCACACAACTTTGATAAGAGTTTTAGAGGAATCAGAAGATGTTGATATAGATACTGCATTTATTAAAAAAGAAAAAGAAAAGTTTGAAAAGAGCACAAGGAATTACCTTAAAAATTATATATCTAAAAGAGCTTCTATTGATAATAAAGAGTGTTTGAAAATTTTAGGTTTACCTAAGGGTGATATTAAAATAGTCAGTATGAAAATATTTGAGAATAACATATTATATGAGGGGCGATTAGAATATACTAGATATTTAATAGATGAGCTAAATAAATTTGAGAGTATCTTTATATATGTTTTAGAAAATAAATATGAAGATTTAACAAATATGATTGAAGAGTATGAGAAAACTTTAAATGATATTACTTCATCAGATGAGAAACTTATTGAAAAAGAGCATAAAGACTTATTGAAGATGACAAATCTTTGTGATGAAGCTTTAGAAATTTGCTCAATTTAATATTTTTATATATCTGAAAAAAAGTATATGTTCAAATAATTTAGAAAATAAAAGAATTTGAAAGTCACATCATAAAAATCGATGTGGCTTTCTTTTTTAATATCTGATTATAGCATAATACCTAATAATTAAGGGAATACATATAGTGATGATGGAAATTTAAATTTTAAATATTTTAAAACTATAAATTATTAGGTTTGTATTGGATTTGTTAATTTGATAGTGAAGATATATATTAAGATAACTATAGGAAAATAAAGTGAGAAAAAGGAGAAGTTTATGAAAGGTTTATGCATTGTAGAGGGAATTTTATTAGCAATAATAGGTCTAATGGCAATTTTCAATCCTATTAGTTCATTTATGTCATTTGCACTTATAATAGGAATATTATTCATAATATATGGAGTTGTTAAGTTCTTTAGATTATGGAAAGATGAGCACAAAGTTATACATATTTTCATGTCAATTATAGATGTTTTATTTGGGTTAATATTTATATTTGCACCACTTGAAACAGCTAGTGAATTTATTTTAATACTTGGAGTTTGGGCAGTTATAAGAGGAATTTATAATTTGATTTTTGCTGCAAAGTTAAAAAAGGCGGGATTAAAGTTTCCTATATTCTATAGTATTGTTACATTGATTTGGGGATTATTAATAGTTATATGCCCAGCTTTAACATTAGTTATGGTTGCAATGCTTCCATTTGTTATCGGAGTATATTTTGTAGTTATTGCGATATCAGAAATTTATATAGGTTTTAAATTATAGTTTATAAAATTTAAAAATATAAGATATGAGAAAGCTATGTTAGAAGTAAAATTCTACCATAGTTTTTTGCTTTGAAAGAAATATTAAGATATATTTCTTTCTATTTATTAAAATGTATAAATATCCTTATTAAAAATATAATTGCATTTGTTTGAATTAAACAATTCTAGTAAGTGGTTTTGAAATATTTATGTCAAACCATACTGCTGAAAGTTCTTTTAAAAATCCTTTTAAACTTTTTCTTAACATTTTAACTACCTCCCTAATTTAAAAAAATGATTATTTTTTGAATATTTTTTCTCGCGGAATCTCTTTCCATGTATTATATTAGCACTTTAAATATTTTTGTCTAGATTAAATTTAAGATGAATTTTTTAATTCATTTAGCAAAAAAAGAGATTGATTTCTCTTCAAAGCTTTAATTAGTAGATTGTTAAATTAGAAGTAGTTATTTTACTTATTTATCACTAAAAACAAAATAAGTTTCGAAAATTTTTAGTGGTGAATATATATTATTTAAAAATTCATATATCTATAGTATTTTTGTTGAAATGTAATTTGTTAATTAAATAGGCTTATGCAAGTGAATTTGATATAAAATAAGATTTATATTTAGTGTTTGTTAAAAAAGAGCTTTTAATGATGAGATATTATGAATATATGGGTTCAAATAAAAATGATATGAAGTTTTTCTTGCAAGTACACGTGTATTTCTATTGTATTCTTTTTGTATAAATATTCATTTTTATTGAATTATTATACAATAAAAATTTTGCTAATGAAAATAGTTTAAAAAGTTATATTAAGAATAAAAAATCTTAATATAGCTTTTTATATTTCTGTGACTTTCGTGTGACTAAAGAAATGTATTATGTGAAAAGAAATTATTGATAGTTATAGGAAAAGGTGAAACAAATGAAGAAAAAAGCGATTATAGCGATTGTGGCTGTTGTTCTTATTGCAGCAGGTGGTATAACAGGGTATGCCATGTATAAGAATGGTGCAAAGCAATCAAAGGTTAATACAGTTAATATAGAGAAAAATCAATTAGAAAAAATACAAACTTACAATTTTACATATAAGGTTGATCCAGCTACTCTTGAGATAACAGTAGATTATAATGGTGATACACAGATCGCATCAAAGGCACTTCCAGCAATGAAGGTTAGTGATTATAAGGTGGATGGAGATACTCAGAGTTGGGTTTATCCAGATAAGCATATGAAGGTAACGATAAGTAAAAAGAATAATTATTTAGATGTTAATTTAACATCTCTTACAGATAAGGCAAATAGTTTTGAGTTCCCTAATGTTAGTGCGAAGGATTATACACTTCCTATTGATGAAGGTAAGTATGTTCCTGCTGATAATACAGCTTGGAAACAGTATTTAAATAATTATACTGATACAACTTTAGAGATGTTCTCTATGCCATTCTTTGCTTTAAATACAAGCAATTATGCAATGACTTATATAATGACGAATCCGTATAACAATAATATTAGCTTTAATACTACTAATAATATAGATTTTAATATTGATCATGATTATACAAGTATTAACAAGAATAAAAATATGGGGTATAGAATTTATGTAGGGCCAAATGATGCTAGTAATATAGCTAAAACATATAAAGATTATGTTGTAAGCCAAGGAGATTTTGAGACATTAGCTCAAAAGGCACAGGCAAATCCTAATGTTAATAAGCTTATAGGAGCACCTCAAATTTATCTTTGGAATAATAGGGTTATTGAACCTGATAATATAAATTGGCAAAATCTTATTAAAGATTTTAATCCACAGGTGAAGGCTCAAATGATTAGTGTGTTACAAAAGCTTGAGGGAGAGCAAGAGCAGATAGCTGCAGTTCAAGCTATTGGAACAACAAATTATGAAGATAAATATGATAAAAATTTAATAACATCAGCAATAACTAGTGTTTGTGAGTCTAAAGATTTTTATAATAAAGATATCTTTAAGAATACAACGCCACAAATTGATGCGTTGTTAAGTAAAGGGATTAATAATTTAGATGATGTACAAGTTATACAACTTAATGAAATGTTATTAAAAAATTCAATGCCAAATGTTTTTGCACCTGTTAATGAGTGGGCAAATTCAGCTACAACAGATGTTATAAATGATATGCACAATAGTGGAATAGATTCTGCTTGGATAGGATTAAATGACTGGAGACAAGCATATTTAAAACCACAAATGGTTACAGCTGCTGTTAATGATGGATATTTAATGGCACCGTATGATTCATATAATTCAATTCAAGATCCAGGAAGTATTGACTGGGATACTGCAGACTTCCAAAATAAAGCATTATATAATGATGCGACTATGGAAAATAAGGATGGTCAAAAAAGAGTTGGGTTTAAAAATCAGGGTAGAATTTTAAATGCAACACTTTCAATGCCAAGTGTTAAAAATAGGGTTGCAAGGATTATTAAGAATATTCCAAACTTTAATTCATGGTTTATAGACTGTGATGCAGCAGGGCAAGTTTTCAATGACTATAGTCCAAATCATATATCAACAAAAGAGCAGATTGTTGCAGCAAGGCTTGATAGATTGAATTATATAGGAAAAGATAAAAAGTTAGTTGTTGGTTCAGAAGGTGGGCATGACTATGCGGTAAATGCTTTAGATTATGCACAAGGAATTGCATCACAACCTTTCTCTTGGATGGATAAGAGTCAAATGCAAAATAAACAAAGTCCTTATTATACAGGAGGGTATTACTCTAAGACAGGAGGAGTTCCACCTAAGTTTGGTATGCAGGTTCAAATACCACAAGTTTATCAAGAGACATTATATAACCCAGCTTACACAATTCCTCTTTATAAAACAGTCTATAATAATGCTGTTGTGAGCACATATCATTGGTTATGGGGAACATTAAAAGTTAAGGGAGATGTACAGGATAATTTCTTACATGATATTTTATATAATGTTCCAGCATTATATCATTTAGATGCACAAGCTTGGCAAAATGAAAAGAGTGTAATTGTTGAAAATAATAAAGTTTTTGCACCATTTAGTAAGCTTGTTACAAATCAAGAAATGACAGATTTTAAGATTTTAACACCAGATAGATTAGTTCAAATGACACAGTATGGAAATGATGTTAAAGTAATTGCGAACTTCTCAAATCAAGAGGTTACAGAACTTGGATACAAAATACCAGCTAAATCTTTAATTATTTTAGAAGGAAGTAAGGTTATAAGATATACACCACCAAATTATGTTCAACAATCTTAATTTTAGAAATAGATAATTAAAAAAAGTTTAATATAAAAAATGAGAGAGGTAATTATTTTAAAATTACTTCTCTCATTTTGCTATTTCTATTAATTTTGATAGTCTATTTGTTGTTTTTGAGGTTTTGGATAACTTATAATGTTTGGACTGTTTAAATCTTCTTTTAGCATATTAACTGCCATGATTTGTGAGTTGTCATAAGTTTTGTAGTAATATGAACAAGTATTGCAACACATAGCAGATGTGTAAAGAGTATAGTCAACTTCCTTACCATCTTTTAAAACAGCACCCTTTGGAACTTCACAGTTACCAAGAATGTGGAATAAAGCAGTTACAGCATCTACTTCAGTTTTTGGCTCAAGAGCTACATGTTTTAAGTAAGCTGCTCTTATAAATCTTGATGGTGGTGTGTAATCACCAGGAAGATGTAAAGTACCAGCACCTTGGCTAAATGGATTTAAATCTAAACCGTTCCAGTTAATGTTATTTTCTTGAACAGGGCTAACTCCTGTATATTGACGTAGATTTTTTAAGTGCCAATCAATTTCAGGGCTATTAGTCATTACACCTAATGGATTTTCTGTGATTTTTAATCCTTCAATAGTATTTTCAACAACTATTGCACGACCAGTTTTGTCTGTTAAAGTCCAGTGTAATGGAGGTGCAATTCCAATTAAGTCAAATTTTACATCAATAAATTCAACTTGTTTTGTAAATTCAATAGCTTCATCTATATCTGCACAGTTAGCTAATATAAAATAAACAAAGTCAAAAGGAGCTAAGTTAATTTTATCTGTGCTTAAATTTTCTTTGTAATGTGCAAATCCAGGGAAATAAAGAGTAGCACAACTTAATCCCTTTTCATTAACACCATCTGCAAATACAGGATGATCTTTAACAACGATAGACATACCAAGAGCTGCATATTTGCTGATGAAATTTTTTTTGTCAGCTGCACTAAAATATTTAAAGTTTCTAGGAACTAAATTTAGATTTTCATTAAAATCTAAAGCGAAGTCCATAGTTCTTGCTAAAAAGTTTTTATTATCCAATGATTTTAAAGTTAAACTTGTACACATAAGAGCACTTCCTTTTCATCTTTATTTGTATGATTAATCTTGTTTTATAATTTAAGTTTACATATTTATATTGATTAAGTAAAATTAAATAAATTGAAGTTATGGTTAAGTAAAACTAAACAATAAATTCATTAGGCAAATCAATTAACGAAAGGATAGAAGAGAATGAATTTTGAGCAACTTAAAATTATTATTACATTAGGCGAAGAAAAAAGTTTTTCAAAGACTGCAAATAGATTAAATATGACAACATCAGCAATAAGCCAAGCTGTGTCAGCTTTGGAAAAAGAGCTTGGGATAGTTTTGTTTAATAGATCAAGGTCAGGAAGTTTTACAACGGAAAAGGGACAGTATTTAGTTAGAGAAGCAGTTCAGATTTTAGCTATAAAAGATGAAATTTTTAGGTATTCAAGTGATAAAGAAAATAAAAAATTAAAAATAAAAATAGGGGTTATTCCTTGTGTAAATGTCCCTTTAATAAGAGCTTTAAAAAAACTTAAAGAAAGTTATGAGTTTTTAGAAATATCAATAGAGCAGCATAATACAGAAAAAATTTTAAAGGGACTTAATCAAAAGAAGTATAATTTTGCTATAATTTCCTTTTCAGATACTATAAAAACTCAAAATATAAATTATAGAGTTCATAGGTTATTGCAAGGGGAATTTTGCTTTATAGCTCATAAAGATTCCAGGATAGGAATGCTTAAGGAAGTTTCTTTTGAAGATATTATAAAAGAAAATATGGCGGTCTATGATGATAAGTTTTTAAAAAATTATATTAGTTACATAGAAGGTAGAACAAGGGAGAAAGCTAATATATTTTTAAATAGTAATGATGTGAAATTTATATTAGATTCTGTTGAAGAAAATATAGCTATAGCACCATTGCTTAGATATTTTATGGAATCAAGTTTTAAGTTAGTTAGCAATAAAATAAAGCTTATAAATATTTCTAAAATAGATGAATTTATTAAGCCTAGCTTATGGTTTTTAGAGGGGAATGACTTTATAGGGCAGGAGTTTTCTAAAGATTTTTTTTCAATTTTAAAAGCTGAATTATAGTAATAAAGATAAAATAAATTTTGTGTTATCAAAGTTTGATATGTTACAAATTTAAAAATAATGAAAACTTTTTTTATTGTAAAACTAATCTGTCGAAAAATATTTTATAATGTATAATAAGGAATTTTTAAGGTTTAAAAGTGAACTAATTTGGTGAAATAATTTTTAAACTTAATAGGGGGACAACAGAATATGAAAAAAACAGTAAGAAATGTATTCATAGGACTTGGTGTTTTCATTTTATTAGCAATTAGCTCGGTATTTTTCTATGTGAATAATGTATTGGGGAAAATTGAAAATGTTAATTTAGATGAAAAGAACTTAGGGATTAATGAAGGTGTAGATTCTAAGTATGGTCACATTAAAAACATTGCTTTATTTGGAGTTGATGCAGTAGATGGTGGTCATGGAAGATCAGATTCTATAATGGTTTTAACTTTGAATAGTAAGGATAAGTCAATAAAGCTTACATCACTTATGAGAGATAGTTATGTTTCAATTGATGGACATGGAAAAGATAAGCTTAATCATGCTTATGCTTTTGGTGGTCCAGAACTTGCTATGAAAACTATAAATCAAAATTTTGATTTAAACATAAAAGATTTTGTGACTGTTAACTTTGAGACATTACCTAAAATTATAGATGCTTTAGGTGGAGTGGAAATAGAGATAGATAGTGATGAAATTAAAGAGGTTAATAAATACATATCTGAAATGAATCAGATTAATAAAGCAAATTCAAAAATGATTTCAAGTGCAGGAGTTCAACTATTAGATGGTAATCAAGTAATGGGATACTCTAGAGTTAGATATACTGAAGGTGGAGATTATAGAAGAACTCAGAGACATAGAAAAGTTTTAACAGGAGTGTTTGAGAAGTTTAAAGATGTAGACTTATTAAAAGTTCCAAATTTAATAAATCAAGTTGTACCTATGGTTAAAACAAGTTTAGATACAAGTAAAATGATTAGTCTTGCTAATGATGGACTTAAAGCTAAAGGTGGAGTTCAGCAAGAAAGATTCCCAAAAGATAATAATTCAGAAGGGAAAACAATTGGAGGAGTTTATTATTTAACATATAATGAAGCTCAAACAAAGTCAGAGTTACACAAGTGGATATTTGGGGAATAATTATAAAAATCATGTTAGAGAAATCTAGCATGATTTTTTTTATTATAAGCAAAAAAATAAGATATAAAGCTATGAAAAGTGGATAATTTAATAATTGTATTAATTTTTATACAATCAGTGTTGATTAAAAGTGAAATAAAAGAAGTAGTGTATTGTTTTTGGTAATTAGGTTTGAAGAATGTGTTAGTTACGATACAGAAAAGGTTATCTTAATGTCACAATAGGTATTTAACTAACTTTAAAAAGTTGGCAAGCTAATTGCTATTTACATAAGGTAAGAAGTTAATTTATGAGGGTATGGAGGGTTATTTTATGAAAAAGGTTTATTTATTTTGTAGTAATGGTATGTCTACTAGTCTTTTAGCTAGTAAGATGCAAAAGGTTGCAGATTCATTTAAGTTGCCAATGGAAGTTAAGGCATTTCCACATGGAACTATAAGGGAAGTTGTTGATAGAGAGAATCCAGATTGTATTTTACTTGGGCCACAAGTTAAGTATCTTTACAATGAGACAGTTGAGGCAATGGAAGGAAAGAATATTCCTGTTGCAGTTATTGATTCTGCTGAGTATGGAAAAATGGATGGAGAGAC
>JBOGAY010000267.1:0-15620 GCA_051655925.1 Sarcina sp.
AACCAACATTAAGTAGTGATGCTAAAGATTTATACCACTTAACATCAGTAGTTATAAACGGAAAAACTTATAGTGCAGCAGATTATGCTAAAAACTTACCAACAACAATCGGTAAAGAAGCACAAACAGTAGTTTACAATTATGCTCCAAACGTAGGAAAAATAACAACAGAAGTTATGGGACTAGACAATAAAGTAATTACAAGTTCAGTAATTACACAAACAGGTGATATTAACACATTATATAATAATGTAAATGAACAAATTCCAGATGGGTATCACATATCTGAAATAACAGTTGATGGAGTTACAGTGCCAGTAAATAAATTAGCTAATTTAGTAATTGGTAATAATCCTAAAACAGTTATATACCATATAGCTAAAGATCAAGTGAAAGAAACTACAGGTAGTGTAAAAATAGAAATTGAAAATAGTGATGGGAAAATAATTCAAAGTGTTACAACTACAGGTGAAGTAGGTAGTGCATATAAGAACTTAACACCAGATTCAAAAGTTGCATATACAACAGTTAATGGTGTTCAAAATGGTACAATACCAAATACTATTGTTAAAGGTGATACTATAATAATTTATCATTTAGAGCCAACTACAAAACCAACACCAGCACCAACTCCAACAGTTGGAAATGGAATTGTAAATATTAAAGTAGTGGATCAAAATGGAAATGTCATCGGCACAATGAGTCATATGGGAAGTGTTGGTAGCAACTTTGCTCCGGCAACAATACCAACAGGTGATACAGTTAATAATATTACTGTAAATGGAAAGGTTGTTAATGATGTACCTACAACAATTGAAAATGGAACAACAAATATTGTTTATCACGTAACAGTTCCACAAGTTACAAAACCAGCTGTTAAGGAAGGAACTGTAAATATCAAGATAGTAGATCAAAATGGAAATGTTATTGGCCAATCTACTCAAAGTGGAGAAGTTGGAAGTGATATTAATCCATTAGATATTTCAAACAATGATACAATTAAGAGTATAACAGTTGATGGGCAAACAGTAAGTGATGCACCTACAACAATTGTAGATGGAACAACAAATATTGTTTATCACATAAATGTTCCAAGTAAAAAAGTTTCTAAAGATAAATTACAAATAAAGGTTGTTACAGCTAAAGGGGAAGTTATCTATGATTCAAATTCAACTGTTGATTCAGGAACTACAATTAACGGAATAACAATTCCAAAGGGATATCATTTAGTTAATAAAGTAGCAACAGTTGATGGAAAAGACGTTAATACAGTTCCAACAACAGTAAATGGTGATACAAAGATTGTATATACAGTAGCAAAAGATACTGAAAAACAACCAGTAAACCCAACTGTAAATAATGGAACTGTTACTATCAAATATGTTTATGATGGAAAAGTTTTAGAGGAATCTAACTATAACACAGCTGTAGGTACTCCATTTGAACTAGGAAACACTCCAAAAGGTTATAAAGTTGAGTCTATAGATATTAATGGTCAAGAGACAACAGATGTACCAACAACAGTTCAAAATGGAAATACATCTATTGTAATTAATTTAACAAAACCAGAAGCTAATAAAGTACCAGTTGTTAAGCAAGAAAATGGTCAGGTTAATATAAAAATTGTAACTGAGAGTGGCCAAATAGTTTATGAAAGTGATAGTGATGTTAAGGTTGGAACAACTATACAACAACCTCAAATTCCAGCAGGATATCATTTAGTAAAAACTGTTATAGCAATAAATGGTAATGGAACAAATACTATGCCATCAAAAGTTGTTAAAGGAAAAATTATAATAGTGTATACTATTGCTAAAAATGTAGCACCTACAATTCCAGTTGTTAAACCAGTATCAAATAATAAAAATAACTCAGTAAATAATACTAATATTGATAATACTGGAAAAGCAACACAAACAACTAATACACCAGTTAATGTACCAAGTAGTACACCAACTGATACAACAAGTACAACTAATAAAACAAATGTTTCATCAAATAATAATCAAAACATTACTGCAAATCCTATTGTGCAAAAACATCAAGAAGTAGCACCAGAACATGTGGTTAATAGTAATGTATCATCTAATGCACCAAAAGAAACTAAGATAACAAGTCTTCCAGACACAGGTTTATCAAGTTTAGGAAATAATAACACTGAAAGAGATGTTGCAGGAGCAGCAGGTTTAGTAGGAGTTTTAGTAGGTGTTTTAGAGGTTATAAGAAGAAAGAAAAAATAATTAGTATGTAAATTTGATTAAAATGAAAATAGAGATTGGCAATTTGCCAATCTCTATTTTTTAAAATTAATTTAGATGAAATATACTTTATTATTAAAAAAAATTAGATATAATTAAAATATGTTAAATATGTTAATTATGTTAATTATGTTAATTTAAAAGGAGAATTTTCAAATGGAGTTTAAAAATATTACAAAAGAAAATATAGAGGTAGCTGCAAAAATATTTATGAATAGTTTTAATGTAGCACCTTGGTTTGAAAAATGGACATTAGAAACTGGAAGTGCTAGACTTTCACAAATTATGAGATGTGAGGGATCATTTGGACTTGTAGCATATAAACAAGGAGATCCTTGTGCTATGATAGTGGGACATGAAGAAGCGTATTATGATGGGACAAGATTCCTTATAAAAGAATTTTGTGTAGATTCAACTTGTAAGGGGGGAGGAATTGGAACACAAACTTTAAACTATTATGTAAATGAACTTAAAAAAAGAGACATTGTTCATATAAGTTTATATACTATGAGAGAAAAAAGAGTTTTTAATTTTTATGAAAAAAATTGTTTTAAGGAAATTGAAGATTTAGTTATGATGGAGTTAATTTAATAAAATATAGTTGATTTTAGTTTAAGTTTATTTTATTAATTGAAAAAAATATATAGATAAAAAGCGTAATTAAAATATTATAACTTTATATTACAAAACAATTATATTATGAATTTAACTGTTAGTTAAATTAAGATATGGAAAATTAAACTTTGGCTCCATTGTTTTAGGACAATGGATCTTTTATAATTTAAATATAGGATGAAAAAATTATAAAAGGGGAGAGATTAGATGTTAAATACGTTAGAGATAGGAAAAAATATTTTTAGGCTTAGAAAAGATAAGAGAATTACACAAGAAGAGTTATCAAAAGTAGTTGGTGTTTCAGTTGCAGCAGTTTCAAAATGGGAAGGGGGAGCAACTTATCCAGATATTACACTTTTACCTAGTATAGCAAACTTTTTTAATGTTAGCATAGATGAACTTATGAGTTATCAAAATAATATATCAGATGAAGAAATTGAAGAAATTAGTGCAAGGTGCATTGACGCTTTTGATGATGAGGGAGAAGAAAGTGGTATATCTATTTGCAATAAATATATTAGAAAATATACAAAGGCATATAAACTTAAAAATTTTTTAGCAGGACTTATTGTTATGAAGTCATCTATAATTAAAGATAAAGAAAAACAGAGAAAAAATTATGCAAGAGCACTTTCAATATGTGAAGATGTAATTAATAATTCTAATGATGATGAGCTTATAAAAACAGGAATAATTATGGTTGGAAATATAAATATGGTTTTAGAGGATTATGATAAAGCACTTGAGATATATGGAAAAGTTAAACAAGATAATTTTGGAATTGCTAATATGATAGGAAATGCTCATATTAAAAAAGGTAATATAAAAAAAGGAAGAGAAGTTATTCAGACAAATATGATTATGACAATAGCAAATTTAGAGAGTGCAATAACAGGTCTTGCAAGTTCATACAAAGATGAAGATATGAATATAGCAAAAAAATATTTGAAGCTTAGACGAGATATTATGAATATTTTAGAAAGAGAGGTTGATTTTGCAGATTATATGTTTGAATTAGAACTTTTAACTAATAGTAGTGATGAAGAGGAAAAAGCTAGTGCATTAAAGAAAACTCTTTTAGAAATTGAGCAGGTAAATTTTGATTTTGAAAAAATAAAAGAACAGTATAATAAATGTTATATTGATAGTATAGAGATAAAAGAAAAGAAATCAACGTTTCCTGTTAAATTTAATTTTAAAAAAATGCTTATAGATTCAATTAAATCAGAGAGCAAATATGAACAATTGTTAGAAAGAAAAGATATTGCTGAAATAATTGAAAGAATAAAATAAAAATTCTTTTATTTAATAAAATATATATATAAGAAAAGAATATCAATTGAGAAATGAATTACAAAGAGATGAAGCATAAAATTTAATATTTAGTCTTAATATAAATAAATATTAAATTTATCGTTTATTTTTTGTTACATTAAGTAAATTTCTTAATGCTATCCTAGATATAGGTATTTTACAAAAGCGAATTATTCGCAAGAGAGTTATAAATTTATATTTTAGGATGGAGAATCACAAATGATAAGAAGAAAGAAAAATGGTAGTGTAAACAAAACACTTGCAATTGTAATTGCAGCACTGGTTGTTGTTGGAATAGGAGCAGGAACATATTTTTATTCAAAAGAATCAAATACAAAATTACAAGTTAAACAGACAACAACAACTACTGTTACAAAAGATGCAGTAACAACTACAAAAACAGTAACAACTAATGATCCAACAAAAACAGATCTTGGAGCTTCAAAAAAGACAGCGACAGATATAACAACATCAACAACAACACCAGTTAAAGGAACTGGACAAGGGGATATGTATGAAAATCCAGGATATGATGCACAAACAGGTACATCTCCGATATTGAATGATGGTAAGGGACAAGCAGTTGCGTCAATTAATTCATCATATACAAAAGTTCCAGATTTAGGAGCAACACAGGCACCTATTTCAGAAGCAACATTAAGTTTAATGAAAAAAGGATTTAATGCACCTAATAATTTAGGATATGTAGATCCAATGCCAAGTTGGTATAATCCAAATGAGGTAATTCCAGGAGAGAATATTATTTATTCTGCGAATAGTTATGCTGTACCAGCTAACCAAGTAGCATTAATGATATCAGGACATTCACAAATAAAGCAAAAAGAGGTGTTTTTAGCATTTGATGATGGTCCAAGTGTGAATAATACACCAAAAATACTTAATATTCTTAAGAAAAATGGAGTACATGGATCATTCTTCTTAATTGGAGATCATTTGAAGAATAATCCAGCTATACAAAATATAGTAAGACAAGAAATTATGGATGGAAATGCTGTTGGTGATCATACATTTACTCATCAATTATCAGTTTTATATCCAATAGTTAATGGAACTTCAACAGTTAATGTTCCAGAGTTTATGACACAAATCAATGATTGTAAAGATTTAGAGCATTATGTACTTGGACCTCACTTTGATACAAGAGTATTAAGACTTCCAGGTGGGTATATGTCAAGAGTTTATTATCATGATCCACATTTAGAAGCTTTTAATAAGGCATTAGATCAAGAGGGATGGACAGCTATGGACTGGACTGCAGATTCAGGTGTTGCTGCTACACAGGCTCAAATTAGTCCTGCACAAATGCTTGCAGCATCAACACAAGGATGGCAACAAATGCCTCAAGATGTTATTTTACTTCATGATGCAGGTGCTAAGGTTGACACTGTTAATGGACTTCAAGGTGTTATAACATTCTTTAAAGATCATGGATATAAATTTATGGTAATTAAGAATGCACCAACACAATCATTTAAAAATATATCATATACTGATTTTAGTACTGATTCAAACCAAGGACAGGTTGCTAGCACTAAACCGGGATATTAATAAAAAAATCTACAGAATTTATTTTCTGTAGATTTTTTTTTGAAAATATATAGAATAAATTTAGTTATAAATAAAATATAAATGTAAAATTAATGTTACCAATTTGAAATGTATATAGTATAAAATTATTTTGTAATAAACATAAAATATAAAATTGAATTAAGGTAAGGTTACAAAGGTGGTAAAAAACAATGAATTCAAAAGGTAGATTGACAGCAATAGCAATTATAGCAGTGCTTGCAGTAGGAGGAGCAGGAATAATAACTTATAATAAAATGCATGAAAATAAAAAAACTGTAGTTGCTGCAGAAAAAGTAAATCAAGTACATAAAGAACCAAATCCAACAGATATTATTCCAAATGATAATATTATATATGCAGCTAAAAATTATGCAGTACCAGCAAATGATGTTGCAACAATGCTTGCAGGAAAATCAACAAACAAAACTAAAGAAATATTTTTAACATTTGATGATGGGCCAAGTAAGTATACACCAGAAGTTTTAAAAATTTTAAAAGAAAAAGGTGTACATGCTACCTTCTTTGTTTTGGGTTCACAACTTGCAGAATCGAATGAACATAAAGATTACTTAAAACAAGAGATTTTAGATGGGAATGCAATTGCTAACCACACATATAGTCATAATTTTAAAACTTTGTATCCGCATAATAGGGTTGATGTATCTACATTTATGGGAGAGATTAATAAAACAAATGATATTATGAAAAGTATCTTAGGAAATAATTTTAATGCAAGAGTTTTAAGAATGCCGGGTGGATATATGTCAAGAGCTTATTATCATGATAAAAACTTACCAGAACTTAATAGTGAGTTTGATAAAATGCATATAACATCTATTGATTGGGATGCAGAAACAGGGGATGCAACTGGTAAAAGATATACACCACAACAACTTGTTAATAATGCTATAAAAGAAACAAAAGATGAAACACATATAATATTATTAATGCATGATTCTGCTACCAAAAAAACAACTGTAGAGGCATTACCAGAGCTAATTGACTACTACAAATCACAAGGATATGAATTTAAGGTTATAGAAAATCCAACAGTTGAATCTTTTAATAGTAAAGAAACAGCGAGCAATAATATAGATAAAAATAAAATGGTTAATACACAAACAACAAATACAACTCAAAAATAATTTTTAAAATTTATAATTAACAAAGGATGAAAATGATGAAAAAAAATGCTTTGAAAAAAATAATAGCTACAATTATTGTAATTGGAGTAGTAGGTGGAATAGCATATTATAGTTTTAGTAAAAGTGATACTACAGTAAAAAAAGCAAAAGTAACTACACAAAATAGTGGGACAAGTTCTCAAAAACAAGAAGATAAAACATCAGCACAAGAGGTTCAAGAGCAAGAAAATGCAGCTGTAATTAAACAGATGGAGCAAGGACACTGGGCGGCAAATAAGGAACTTGGATATATAAATCCAATTTATAAAGGTTATAATCCAGGTTTGATACTTCCAAATGAAAATATTATAAAATTAGCACAAAGTTATGCAGTACCGGCAAATGAAGTTGCTAAAATGATTGATGGAACATATAAGGGAACAGAAAAAGAAGTTTTCTTAACATTTGATGATGGACCAAGTCCTAATAATACACCTAAAATTTTAAATATTTTAAAAGAAAATGATGTACATGCCACTTTCTTTGTAATAGGTAGCTTCTTAAAGAGTAATCCTGCACTTCAAAAGGTGGTTAGAGAAGAGCTTATGAATGGAAATGCTATAGGAGATCATACTTTTAATCATGAATATAACGAATTATATCCAGGAAATAAGGTAAATGTAGCAGAGTATATGAAGCAAGATAATGAAACAGAAGCATTACTAAAAGATTTATTAGGTACAGATTTTAACTCTAGAATACTTAGAATGCCAGGTGGATATATGTCAAGAAAATATTATAATGATCCACATCTTACAGCTTTGAATGAAGCCTTTGATAAAGAGCATATAACAGCACTTGATTGGAATGCAGAAACAGGAGATGCAGAAACTTCAGGTCAATTAGACGTGAATAAATTAGTATCAGAAATGGAACAGCAAACAAAAGGTGAAAATCAAGTTGTACTACTAATGCATGATGCAGGAGCTAAAGTTGACACAGTTACAGCGCTTCCAGCAGTTATTAAGTATTTTAAAGACAATGGCTATGCATTTAAGGTTATTGAAAATGCACCAGCAAGTTCATTTAATAATATACCAACAGTTACAAATTCTAATTCAAACCAAGAATAAATATAATGATTAATAACATTATTTTCCAATTTATGTTATAATAAATATAGATTATTGCAGTAATCTATTTAATAAGGAACTATCTAAAAACGGTTTTTAATCATCTTTGGGTAAATACTTTAATAATAAGAGAGGTTTAATAGCCTCTCTTTTATTATATAAGAATTTTTTATATCCATACTTGATTAAGAATATTAAAAAGATGGTTCTTTATTTTTTTATAAGTAATTATAAATAATCAATATAGTAAAGAGTAAGACTTTTGATATAGTATGTTTTTAAAGTTATTGAATTTTATTTTAAGATAGTTTTGAGCAAAGAAACAAATTAATTAAAAAAACATATATTAGATTATAAGAAATCTTTATTAAGTGGATAGGAGGTGGCTAAAAGTATGAGTACTAGCAAGTATATGGGAAGTTATAAAGAGAAGCTTATATTAGAAAACTGTAAAAAGGGGTTATCAGAAAGAAAAGAAAATCTTAGATGTGAATATATAATTGAAGATGTACAATGTTCAGAAAATGAATATGTACCGCTTAATAATATAAAATGTGATGTTGGAAGTTTAAGAGCTGATTGTGTTTTAAATAAAGTTAGATATATAAAAGTTAGTGGGTTTGTGAAAGATAAATATAATAAAGGAGTAAGAGGAGTAGTTGTGAGTCTATTAAAGCAAGTTATTTGCAATAGTGAATTAACGTATTTATGCAAAGGGGATGCTGTTTCAGATGCTATAGGTTACTTTCAATTTATTATTTATAGAGATTATGATGTAGATGATTATTTGGTTAAGGTAAGCGATGGTGATGTTATAAGTTAAAATAAAAAAATATGTTATTTAAATTTTGTCAAAATGTAGCAAATAGTTTTGTATGTGAATATAGTATATTATATTTAAACATTCGGAGGATAAAGTAATGAGTAAAAATTATTATAATGGTGGTTCATATTATGGATCAAAATGTAATTGCTGTGGAAATGATAACAATATGAATGAGTGTGATGAATACTTAAGACAGTATGTTGTTGGTAATAGTGTGAATTTTGATATTGATGATTGTGATTCAGAAATAAAAGCAGACATTACAGTTGGACACAGAGAAACAGTAAGAGTTTGGGGACAAATTAGAGATTGTGATGGATGTCCTGTACCATATGCATATTTAAAATTAATAAGAAATACTGGAAATGGTATGGAAGGTATAGCTCATACAATTACAGATTGTAATGGATATTATCAATTTGATATTTGTAAATGTACAGATGGAACTAACTTTTCAATTTTAGTAGGAAAAGCTGCTAGAGGAAGAGAAAGAATTATTTCAACTGGTGTAAATGGAACAGCTTGTGGTAGTACAATTTGTAATATAGAAAACTGTAATTGCTAATTCAGTAATTTAAATTAAAAGTAAAAGCGTATATATGCTTTTACTTTTAATTTTTATAAAAAATTTTACATATACATAGATTAAATAGTTATCTTTATTTAGGAGGATATTTGTGGGAATAAAAGTAGAAGGAAGAGTATTTGATAAAACTACCAATAATGGAATTGAGGATATTAAAATTATCTTAATACATGAAGGTGGATATTTTTATAAAACTGAAACTGATAAAGAAGGAATTTATACATTTATTGATGTTATGCAAATAGGGTATTTTAGAGTGATAGAATGTGGAAGTGAAAATTTTGATTTAGAAGATTTAGAAGTGAGAAATTTTAAAAATTCAACTAGTAAAAAGTACTATGAATTTGAAGTTACACAGGAAGAATCAATGAATAATGAAAGTTTAATTGGTATGGATTTTTCACATGACAATGAAAAAGAACTTTTTAATATGAAGAATTACGAAAGAGTTTTTATATCACCAATTGGGGATGTGTTTTTTATTAATACATTTAATGGTGAAATAAAATTTAAACTTAATATTGGTATAGAGTTTTCAAATCTTAGTTATAATCAAATTGATAAACAATATTATTTTATAAAAGCTACAAATGGTGTAGAAATTTTTAGAGTATCAAGTGAAAATAAAATAACTAATATAGGAAAGGTAGATGAACTAAAAGATTTAAAGTTAGAAAAAATAATATCAGATATAAGTATTGATGGTATTTTATATTTTATGGAAAAAGAATCAGATAAAATATATGCGGTGTCTTTAAATCAAAAGAGAATAGATTTTGCAAGATCGTGCATTGAGTTTAATGAATTTATTACACTTGAAACTAAAGAAGAATTTTTAGCATTGACACATAATATAGTAGATGGAAATATTTATGCTATACAAAAAAGAAATAATTTGATTAATAGAATAGATGTTTTTAGTGGAGAGGTAATTGAATTAAGTTCAAATAATATATTGAAAAATTGCGAAATAAGTATAATGTTTTCTGATGAATTAGGATATATATATACAATTGATGATTTAACAGGCAACGTATATAAAATATCTTTAACGAGTAATGAAGCTAAAATAAGACTTCTAAGTGAGGGGATTAGAAAAAAACAATTAGATATTTTAAATGAAAAAGAAAATATAGTATTATGCAATGAAGTTAATGGTAGAAATAAGGAGAAAAATAAAAAGGATAATTTTAACAAACTAATATATAATGTAGAAAATGGAATAGCTAGGGGAAAAATATATATAGATAACTATGTAAAAGATATAAAAATATTAGAAGATGTAAAAAGTGGAGTCTTTAATATAAATAAAACTAACGGATGTTGGACTTACATTCCGAATGATGAATTTGAAGGTGTAGATAAAGTTAGAATTTTTATGATAAAAGGAAATACGGAATATGAGGAAATAATTATAGAGATTAATTCGAAAGAAATTTTAAGTTCAGGGATTTTTATTGAGGAAGTTTCTAATAAAGAAAATGTAGCACTTGATGATATTATATTTATAGCAGATAAATCATTTACAGCACTTGATGATATTATTAACTTTAAAATTAGCTTTAAAAATAGTGGAAATATAAATATTCAAAAACTTATATTAAAAAATTTAGTTGTAAAGGACACTATATTCGAAAAAGATAAAATAATTATAAATAATGAAGAATTTTATTTTGATATGGGGACATATGGAATAATAATTGATGAATTAGAGGCAGGAAAGACAATTTCAATAGAATATAATTTGAAAGTAATAAATATTAATTCAGATACTTTAGAGTTTACACCACTTTTAGAGTATGAATATTTTATTAATCATAAAAAGAGAGAAGAAAAATTATTATTTAATACAGTAAGTATTGTTAATATTATTCCAAAGGTTGAAATTGAAAAATATTTTGATGTAGAAAGTATAATAGAAGGGGATAGAGTAAAATGTCATATTATTCTTAATAATGTAGGAAATATAAATATAAAAAAACTAGTTTTAAAAGAATTTTTAGATGAAGGAATTATATATAATGGAAATCTTATAATCAACGGAGAAAAGTCGAATTTATCGATTATTAATGGTGTAGAGTTTGCAGTAATTACAGTAGGTCAAAGTATGCATATTTCATATGAAAGTACGGTTAAGATTTCTTCTTTAAATAATTTAATGAGTTTTACAACAGATATTTCATATAATTATATGGTATGTTCAAAGATTTTTGAAATAAATAATCAAAAAGAAATAAAAAAAATAAAGGTATTAAAGTATGATTTAAAGATAGAAGCTACTTTTTCTAAAAAAAAGGTTAGTGTAGGGGAAAAGTTTGAGTTAATAGTTAATTTAACTAATTGGGAAAAAATTTCTTTAGACGATGTTAGAATATTATATCCTATATTAAATCAACTAGAAATATTGAATATACACATAAATAAAGATGTTTATGAAGGGATAATTGGTTCAAATATTGAAGTTGGATGTATAGAAGGAAAGCACAGTAAGCAAATAATTTTTGAATTAAGAGCGCAACAAACAATTAATTTTATAGAAGATAATGATATAGAAGTTATAGCTAATATTAAAAAGGGATCAAATAATATAAGTGAAATAAGAGAATATGCAAAAGTTGATAAATTTATAGAGGTATATAATCCGAAGCTTTTTATAAAAAAAATTGTGAATAAAGAATACGTAACGATTGATGAAGAATTAAAAATGTGTATTGTTATAAAAAATATTGGTGATTTAATTTTAGAAAATATAGTTTTAACAGATTTGCTTTCAAGTGAGTTTGAATTTATAGAAGAATCAGTAATCATCAACAATAAGAGTGCTGTAAATGAAAGCATAATTTCAGGAATAAATATAGAAAAGATTGGAATTAATGAAAGCGTAGAAGTAAGATGCAAATTTAAAGCTATAAAACAATCAGATGAAGATCCAGATGTAAGAATCAAAGCTTTTGCAGTATACAATTACAGGTTAGATAAAGAGCTTTTTAGTAATACTATACAAAGCAATACTTGTAGGGTTAATATAAGTAAAATTGATGTTGAAATTCAAAAAAAAGCAGATAAAGATTTTGTTGAACTTGGAGAAGAAATAAAATTTGATATTAAAATAATTAATATAGGCACCAAAGCTAGCTTAAATATACTTTTTGTAGATGAGCTTTTTGAAGGTTTAAAACTTGTGAATAGAAGTTTTTCTATTGATGGGGAATTTATAAATAACGTAGATGTGAAAAAAGGAATAATGATTGGAGATATAAAAGTAGGTGGAATAAAAAGAATTAGTTATAGAGTGAAAATATTTAAGACTAATTCTAAGTTAGATATTAATACTAAAACATATGTTAAATATTCTTACATTTTATCAGATGGGTCAAATGGAAGAAAAATGATTGAACTCAACGCTCAAGATACAAAAAAAGTTAATATAGCATTATCTAATTTTAGACAAATTGATAAAGATGCATATTTAAAAATACCGAATGAAAAACCAGATATGGATGAAATTGATGGAGCAAGTGCAAACATTGATATTTTTAATACACATATAATATCAACACCGATAGTTAGTTCTATTGAAGGACAAATACTAACAGGTTACAAGCTTTTAATAAATGGCTGTATAAATGAAACAATTGAATATACATCTAAGAGTGATTCACAAGTTATATATTCTACTAATTATAAAATTCTTTTTAGTGATTATATTATATTACCAGTAGAATTTAATATTAATAGTCGTGTAGAAGTTGAGGGGAAAATAGAAAATATATTTTATAAAAAATTAAACGGAAGAGAATTTTTTAATAATGCAACTATATTATTGGTAGCTAAAATTTTATCAGCTTAGAGTTAAGTGAGGGAGGAGTGAAATGTGTCAGTAATCATAAAAAATCTAATAGAGTATGAAGGGGTGGATAATATAAACATTACTAACAATAATAATGCATTTAAACAGGTGAAAATAGATGAAATAAGTAAAATTCCCATCAATAAGCCTAATATGGTACAAATTATTAAAGTTAGTGTTGAAAAAAATATTATAGATTCATATCTTGTTGAAACTCCTATAGGGAGATCTGTAGAGGGATTAACTCTAACGGGATTAAAGTTATTTATATCAGGAAATTTAAAAATTAAAATTCAGTATTTAACAGAAAAAACATGTAATCTTGTAAATTCTTTTTTTTATGAAACAGCATATAGCGGAACAATA
This sequence comes from Sarcina sp., assembly GCA_051655925.1. GTDB lineage: Bacteria > Bacillota > Clostridia > Clostridiales > Clostridiaceae > Sarcina. Next base: position 13,663 of record JBOGAY010000267.1, read on the forward strand.
GTTTTACCTAAAGGAACAAAAGAAAAATCATATATTGCACCGGGAATACTTGTTGAAGATATTTTTATAAAAACATGTGGACAAAGAGAGGTATATACTAGTATTAATTTAATTCTCACAGCAAATGTTTGTTAGGAGGAAATATGAATTTAAAGACTAATATTATAAATGAGGTAAAAATGTATCCAGAAAATCCTATATATTTTAAAGAGGTTGAGTTTTCAAGCTTTTTAGAATTAGAGGAAAAAGAGATGGAAATAGAAAGAATAAATTCTATAAAAATTTGGCCAGAGATAGAAAATATTGAAGTTATTAAAACAGAGCAATGTGTTTCTAATGAAGGACAAAAATTTACAGGAACAAAATTATTAATTACTTTAAAAGTAAGTGAAAAAATTACTTATAGTGGAAAGACTCAAAGTGAGCCAATACATGTTATTTACAATGAAATATATAAAAGTTTATTTATAGCAGTCCCTGAAGAGCTTAAAAAACTTGATATTAAGGCTCTTATACAGGCTAGCAGGGTTGTTACAACACCGTATGTAGAAAATGTTTATGCAAGAAAATTTAATAAAAGAAAAATATATAAATCAGCATGTATATTTATAGAAGTTAAGATTTGTTAAAGAGTACATTTTTGTACTCTTTTAGTTTATGTTTTAATCTTTTTTTATCTTTAAAATAGTGATAAAATATATGTAAAGATGGAGGACGTAAAAATGACTGCAAGCAAAGAAGTAATATATTTAAAAGGCTATTTAAGAGGGAAAAGTTATGTTCAGGCTATAAAAGCACTGATATTAGCTGAAAAATTACATGAGGGACAAAAAAGAAGAAGTGGTGAGCCTTATATAATTCATCCCGTTAGAGTAGCAAATGGATTAATATCACTAGGTATAGCAGATGAAAGTATTGTAATAGCAGCACTTTTACATGATATATTAGAAGATACAAAGGTTACTAAAGAGCAATTATTAGGAAAATATGCACTACCAAAAGAGGCTGTTGAAATAATAGTATTGCTGACAAAGAAGAAAAAAAATTATGATGCACAGGAATACTATCATAATATAGGAGAGTCATCAAAAGCAACTATAGTTAAAATAGCAGATAGGTGTCATAATATAGCAACATTGCAGTTTTTCAATGATGAAAAAATTGCAGCATATGTAAAAGATACAGAAAAATATATATATCCATTATTTAAAAAACTTAAAGACAGAGAACCTGGGTATGAAGATTCAGTTTACTACATGAAGTATCACATAGATAGTATAATAGGGGTAGTAAGAGCATTAAGAAAAGATATTTTTGTAAATGAAGAAATAATAATAGTTGCAGACTATGAGAATATCCTGTAAAAGTAAATTTACGGGGTATTTTTATATTTTAAACTATATTATAAAAAAGCTACTAAGAATATTTCTTGGCAGCTTTTTTAGTATTTAATTATCTTTAAAAAGATAGTTAGAAAATTTAGAGATGTTTTATATATGGATTTATAATTATAGTCTTTGTATAGCAAAAGCATAAAGACCAAGTCCTAATGTTCCAAATATTGCACCAAGTGTCATAAAGATTAAAGTTAACTTTTTTCTAAATTCTAACTTTTTCTTTTTTTCAAGTTTAGCTTTACTTTTAGCAATTATTTGCTTTTTTGTAAGCTGCTTTTGTTTTTTATTCACTAAAGTTTGTGCTTGCCCAGTTGTTACTTCGGGCTTTATTTGATAATAATCATATTTTCTTGCTAAGTTATCATTCATTTTTGTGAAAACCCCCACACATAATAAAAAAATATTTTTTTTTATTATACAATAAATTTTAAAAAAAAATGTTACATAAATTTAACGGTAGTTTTAGAAGTTTATATCTAAACAATAGTAATTCTTTAATGAATATAAAATTTATTTTTAAATTGATTATAAATCAAGTGAAATTTTAATGAATGTTTTTTT
>JBOGAY010000268.1:0-4837 GCA_051655925.1 Sarcina sp.
CTATTAATAAACGATTTGAAGAATTAAAAGACGTTGAAAATCTCCAAATAAATAAAAATTATAGTAAAAATATTTTAGATAATCTACTAAAAGCTAATGAAGATAATATTAAACTTTTAGAGGATCAAAAAGATTTCTACTCTAAAGCAAAAATAACACTAAAAGAAAAACAACAATATATAATTAAATTGGCAACTAATAAAGCAAGTAAAGGAGAATATTTTAAAACAATAAACGAAAGAAATAACTTATATTCTAAATACGAAAGTTTATTAGAAGCTCAAAAATCATTATCAGTATTTAATGTAATTCAAAAGAAAAAAATTAGTAATCAAATTGATGAACTATCTAAACAAGATAAAATTTTAAAAGATAAGCTAGTAACATATGAAAAATTAAATATAGATAAGGAAAAAGAATTACTAGAAAATTCTTTTAATAAATTTTTAAATATTATTGATGAAAAGTTAAAAAATACAAATTTAATTTTTAGAAAAGAAAAAAGAGAAATTATTTTAGATAATTTAGAAAAAATAAAAGAAAATGAAAAACTTCTTAAAATAGAAATTAAAAATATTGAAATATCTGGAAAAACTTCTAAAGAAGATATTTTAAATATTTGCTTCCAAGAAACAAAACTTGAATATTACAATACTAGAATTGAAAATCTAAAAGATAATTTAATTCCTGAAAATTTAAAAATAAAAGCATTAAATATTCTTACCAAAGGAGAAAATGAAAAAAATCTTGAATTATTAAATAAGCAAAATTTATCTCTTGGAGAAAAGAATCGACTAAATGAATATTTCAATTCATTTGAGAGTAAGGAACTTAAAGACCTTACTCAAAGAAAATCAAAAACATTAGAAAAATTTTATTCTGATAAATTAACAAAATATGAAAAGTTAGTAAAAGAAAATACTAAATTTGAATATGATCTTAAAAAGTTTGATAAGTTAGATAAAAATTTAAAAGATAAAATACATGAAGAACTTAAAAATGATCTATCCAAAAAAATTGGTTCTTGTGAACATTACTTAAAAGATTTAAATAAAAAATTAGAATCAACAAATTATTTTATAGATAGATTAAAACTTAAAGAGCAGATTCAAGATGTTAAAGAAGAAATTCAAATAAATAAAAATACTATGTGGAAAGCTAAAACTTTATTAAAAGAACCATACAAAGAAAAAGAAAAAAATTACAAGAAAAATCATACAGAATACAAAAATTATGTGCGTGGTATGGAAGATGTAGACATCAACAAAGAAAAAGATGATACACCTAACGCGTGGAGGAAGATTACCAAAAATGAAAACAATTATGAAAGATAAAACAGAATTAGAAATTTTGGAAGAAAAAAAAGAAAAGCTAGATTTAAAAATAAAGCAGCGTAAAAGAACTCAAAGTAATAGAAAACTTAGAGCAAGACATTTAATTGAAGTTGGAGCTTTGCTTGAAGTTGCAGAAATAGATCAAGAAAATAAAAATACGTTACTTGGCTATTTTATTAATTATAAAAAAATGTCAAAAGAGGAAAAAGAAATTTTAAAAATTCAAGGAAAAGAATTACTTGAAAAGAGAAAACTTGAAAGAGTTTCTAAAAAAGAAAAACTAAAGAGAAGTTTAACTAATATAGAAATTCAAGAGTTATTAAAGTTATCACAAACAAATAATATATTTGAAGTTATAACCAAAGAATTTAAAAAAAAATTATTAGAACAATTAACATTTGAAGAATATCAAATTTTAATTAAAAGATTTAATTGAGTTTCTATTTAAAGCCATTTAAAATTTATTTTAATGGCTTTTTTATTATGGTGAAAATTAATGTAGTAGTATTAAATTTAGTTTTTTAAGGTTTGAGTGTTACTATTAAATATATTTATTGTTAAAAAATTAATTATAAAAATAAAGTTTTATTAATAAGATTTATTATTATTTTATCTTATTATATATTTTTAAAAGTATTAATTAATGAAGGTATTTAAAGGAATAGTTTTTATAAAAGATATAAATTTGTATGTAAACAATAATTTGAGATTTATTTAAAACTTTGTTATAATCAATTAAATTAAAGCTTTAGGAATAAAAAAGTTTATGAAAATAAAAAATATCAAAAAAAGTATTACTAGAAGTATTACTTTTAAAAAGGAGTGTTTTTATGAAAACTATTATAGATTTAGAAAAAGATAATTTATTTGATTTTTTTACAAATATGGACTTAAACCAAGAAAATGATTTTATAGAAAAATATGCAAAAAGTGAAGAAGAAGAAATGCTTTTTCATAAAATTTTTGAAAAATGTCTTCAAATACAACAAGAAAAAATGTTAAAAGATCAAAATGAAATGTTGAAAGGGTAACTATGGAAAAATCCCCAATATATACAATTTTTGCAGGAGTTAATGGAGCAGGAAAATCAACACTTTACAAATTTAAGAATAAAGAAAACTATGGTGTGAGAATTAACACTGATGAAATAGTAGGTCAAGAGTGGAGAAATCAAGAGTTACAGTTAAAAGCAGGAAGAGAAGCAATAAAAATAAGAGAAAAAGCATTTAATGAAAATAAATCATTAAATCAAGAAACAACTCTTACAGGAAATGGAATATTAAAAGCTATAGATAAAGCTAAAGAACTTGGATATAAAATTAATGTCTATTATATAGGAGTTGAAAGTCCTGAAATAGCAAAAGAAAGAGTTAATAAAAGGGTTTTATTAGGAGAACATGGAATCCCTGAAAAAACTATTGAAAAGAGATATTATGAATCTTTAGAAAACTTAAAAAAAATTAGAAATAAGTGTGATAAATTACAAATTTATGATAATTCAAAAATTTTTAAAGTAATAGTTGAAATAAAAAAAGATAAATTAAAAATACTTGATAAAGATATTCCAAAATGGGTTAAAAAAAGTTTGAGTTTAGAGATAGAAGAAAAAAAGAAAGAGCGTAATCCATGGAGTAAGAAAAAAAATAATGATCGTGGAATGGAAAGGTAGGAAATATACCAAATTTAGTGTAAATTTATTTTTTAGCTATCAAATTTTAAATATTCAAATAGGCTATCTTAGATTGGGTACTTTAAAGGTACTTGTTGCTAAGATAGCTTTTTTATTTCAAATGTTTCTCTAAATGCCACCTGTACTCTATTGATAACATTCTTAGGATTCCTTCCCAATCTTTAACTTTTTGGTTCCATTTTTTCATAATATTTTTACTAGAAAGAAAAAGAACCTTTAATAAAGTATCTTCACTAGGATAAACAGATCTAGAATTACTAACTTTTCTAAATTGACTATTTAAACTTTCAATTATATTGATAGTATAGATTATCTTTCGAATTTCCATAGAAAAATTAAAAAATGTGATATTCACTCTCGTTAGTATACCAAGTTCTAAGAGCTGGCACAAACTTAGAAAGGCCATTTTTTAATCAAATACGCATTCTACATTAGTAGCATTGTAAATAACTTTTTATAGCTGCTGAGCATAACTTTTTCTATCTTGATAATTCATCTATCTTAATGTATTTCTTATTTGATATATCATACAACGTTGGATTCTAGTCTCAGGAAAAATAGTTAAAATAGTATTACTTAAAACCCTTTAAATCATTAATAAACACTATAAAAATATCTTTTTTTCCTTCTAAATCTACTCCTAAAATAACATATGTAGATCTATTTCAAACTTTCCCATTATTTTTATATTACGTCCATGAATACAAAAGGATAGCATTTTTGTAATGGTTTATTTTTTCAATTATCTATCTCTTCGAAAACTCTAATTAATCTCTACTTATCTCCTTTCCTAATTGTGTTATTTTGCTTCCGCCTCTTCCTACGGTAGAAATTATATAACCTTTTTTATTCATATCTTGAAGCAATCTTCTAATAATAGCTTCGCTTATTTCAAAATCTTTTTCTTTTAAACATTTTAGTATGTAACTTCGGCCAATTCCCTTTTCATTTTTTTCAGATTTTTTTAAAATATTTAAAATTTCTAAAATTAATAAAAAATCGGTTGATTGATTTTTATCTTCTTTTAAATCTATGTTTTCTTTTATGTATTCAGGTAACATAGTTGTTTCAATTATTTTTTCGTTTAAACAGCAAAAATATTCCATACAGTTTTTTAACTCTCTAATATTTCCAGGCCAATTATATTGAAATATTAATTTTTTAGCCTTTTCAGTAAATATAAAATTCAAATCTAAATTTTTCTTAAAATAATTAATTAAAACTTCCAAATCTCCTATTCTTTCTCTTAGTGGTAAAATATTAATGGGCAAAGCATTTAGACGATAGTATAAATCAGTTCTAAATTTTTTTTCTTTGACTAAAGAAAGAATGTTTTCATTTGTAGCGGCAATAACTCTTACATCTATAGAGATGAGTTTATCACCACCAACTCTTATAATCTCTTTTTCTTGTAATACTCTTAATAATTTTAATTGTAAGGTTTGACTCATTCCCTCTATTTCATCTAAAAAAATAGTACCATTGTTAGCTATTTCAAATAGCCCTATTTTTCCGCCTTTTTTAGCTCCAGTAAAAGCACCCTCTTCATATCCAAAAAGTTCAGACTCAAGAATACTTTCATTTAAAGCAGCACAATTTAAAGCAACAAAAGGTAATTCCCTTCTTTCAGAAGCATTATGTATTGAATGAGCAAATAGTTCTTTTCCGGTTCCGCTTTCTCCAGTTATTAAAATAGCAGCATTCATTTTAGCCATTTTTTTAGCCATCTCTTTAGTTTTTATTAATCTAGTATCTTCAGTGATAATATCAGAAAATGTATATCTTGAATAATGACCTCTTTTTAAATATTCTT
>JBOGAY010000269.1:0-13320 GCA_051655925.1 Sarcina sp.
AATTATAAAATATGGATTTAATTCAATTTTAATACTGGAAATTTTGTTAATAGATATATTTCTAAATGAAATAAATTTACTTTAAAAGGAAAAATAGTTTTTATTAAAGTGAATTTCAATTAAAAAGAAGAATAAAAAAAGAGAAAAATAGGGAAATATATTTTATATATAAAAAACTATTTATAAAGTATTTGTAAACGATGCATAAAAGAAAGGTGATTAACTTGTAATGTGATTTTTTTTACTATATAATTAAGTTAAGTAAGTAATTGCGAGGTGTGAACATGAATTCTAAAAGACTTGATAAAGAATATTTTTTAGATTTGGCAACTGAAATGTCACATAATACAATTGTTTCATATGATGATTTACCTAAATATGATTTATTTTTATCACAAGTAATTGATTATTTGAATGATGCTTTTTCAGAAGATAATTATACTAATAATATAGTTCAAAATTATATTAAAAGTGACATAATATCTAAGCCAGTTGATGGAAAAAAAAGAGGGTATACAAAAGATCATTTAGCACAGCTAGTTCTTTTAAGTTATATGAGACCAGTTTTGACAACAGAGGAAATTAAAAATGTTTTTGGCTTAGCCTTTAATGATATCAATGATAGAGAAGATGATATTATTTCATGGAGAGAAGCGTATAAGATATTTTCAGAAATACAGCAAGAGAGTTTTAGTGACTTTTTATCAGGACCAATATACAATGATGAAAAATTAAATGAAAAAATGAAAGAATTAAAATTAGAACCAAAAGATGAAGATCGAATTAGAGTATTTATACTTGTAATGTCTCTTGTAGCACAAGCAAGTGCGATAAAAAATATGGTTCAAAAAATAGTTAGTGATTATTCAAATACTAATTAATTAAAAAACTCCTTTTAGTAGCGTATATAGTTAATGAAAGGAGTTTTTTATTTATGGAAGAAATGATTAATTTAATTGCTAATGTTGGTTTTCCAATAGCCATTGCTATGTATTTACTTGTTAGAATAGAGGTAAAGCTTGATAAACTAACAGTTAGTATCGAAAAATTAACTAATGTATTAAGTAAAAATTAAAAACTAAAAGAAGCTATGATTCTATTTTAGAATCATAGCTTTTGGTTATTCATTAATTGTTAATGTGTAGGCACAGTTAAATTCTTTATTTATATCAAGTTCTAGGATACCGGCTTTTTCATTGAATGAACCATTAAAATCTTCAAAGTCAGCATGTCCAAACCAAGGCTCGATACATAAGAAAGGCGCACCTTGTGCAGGAGCCCAAAGTCCAAGGTATGGGAAGCCGCTAAAATCGAATTCAATTGATTTTTCATGTTTATTTGTTTTTACATTAATTTTTGTTGAATTAAGTTTTGAGCAATCAAATACTAAAGCATCATCTTTAAATAATTCTTTTGATAAAGCAATTTTATTTTCATTACTTAATATTTCTCTTGTATTGTGTGTGAATAAACCAGTTGATGTATTAAGCATCATTAATGAAGTAGTTTCATTTTTTTCAAATTCAAAATAGTAATCATTTAAATTTTCATTTTCTAGTATTGGGCACATGTAAGCCGGATGAGCTCCAATTGAAAAGTTTATTTTTTCATCATCTAAGTTTTTAACCTTGTATGAAGTTTTTACTGATTTATTTTCAAGAGTATAAGTTATTATTAACGAGAATTTATATGGATAAACTTTAAGTGTTTCTTCTGAATATAGAAGCTCAAAGCTTATACTTTTTTCAGTTTTATCAATAAATTTAAACTTTGAAGTTCTAGCTAGTCCATGTTGAGGTAATTCATAAGTTTTTCCATCTACTCTATATTTACCATCTTTTACTTTACCTATTGTAGGAAAGAGTATAGGAGCATGATATTTCCAGTATTCTGGATTACCATTCCATAAATATTCTGTATTGTCTAATTTTGATTTTATACTATGTAGCTCACCACCATTTTCATGTGCAGTAATGCTTAAAAATTCATTTTCTAAGTTGTAAAGCATATTTTTCATCCCCTTTGATTAAGTTCTTACAAAAATATTATATAGTTTATTTCTTTGATTTAAAACATGCATATAGAAAAATATAGTAATTTATTTTAAATGCTTAACAATTTATAGTATGAGCATAATATATGATATATAATATATTTGAAATAAAAAGAACATTGAGTAGAATTGGAGAAAGTATGATAAAAAGAATTTTTCAAAATATTATGATCTTTGTAAATAAGATTGTTGAAGATGATATATATGCACTTGCATCACAACTTGCATATAATTTAATTCTAGCTTTTTTCCCATTTTTAATATTTTTAATGACACTTATAGGGTTTAGTAATTTAAATAGTGAAGCAGTGTTGCAACTTTTAAGACATATTATGCCTCTCGCAGCGTATCAACTAATAGAAAGTACTGTTATATCGGTTATTAGTACACAGCAAACAGGACTTTTATGGATAAGTATAGTTCTTGCAATATATACATCTTCTTCAGGTTTTTCTGCAGTTATAAGGGGGCTTAACAAAGCTTACGGAATTGAGGAAGATAGATCTTTTATAAAGGTAAAATTTATATCAATAGTAGCAGTTCTGATGTTAGCAATAATAATAATAGCTACATTATTTTTATTTGTATTTAGTAATACAATTACAGCAATAATAATTAAATATATTCCAAATCCTGAAGTTGTGTTAGATATTTGGTCTATTACTAAAAATATTATACTTATATTTGTAATGGTAGTATGTTTTGCTATTATGTATCAAATGATACCTTGTAGAAGACTCGGGTGGATTAATGTTATTCCAGGTGCTGCATTTACTACACTTGGATGGATAGTTGCATCAGCAGCTTTTGGTTATTATGTCAATAATTTTGGACATTATTCTCGATTTTATGGAAGTTTAGGAGCAGTTTTTATTTTTATGACATGGATGTTTCTTACTTCATTTATTCTTATTTTAGGTGGAGAAGTTAATGCTGTACTAGTTGATAAAGAATAAATTTTAAGAGAATTTTTTTAAAACATGAATATAAATTATTGATATGGCAAGAATTTAGTTAAGTTAAATTAGGAGGCATATCAATATGAATAAAATAGTATTAATGGGAAGATTAGTGAAAGATCCAGAGCTAAAAAAAGTAGAAAATGGTGAAAAGGTATATACTAAATTTACTATAGCTATTAAGAGAGATTATAAATCTCTTGACGGTGAGAGAAAATCAGATTTTATACCGCTTATTATGTGGGAAAAAAAAGCAGAGCTTGCTTGTCAATTCTTGAGAAAAGGTGATTCAATAACATTAAGTGGAAGACTCATTACAAGAAATTATGAAGATCCAGAAGGAAAAAGAAGATATTTTATAGAAGTTTCTGTAGATGAGTTTAGAAAAATAAGTTCCTATAAAAAAGTAGAAGAAAATAATTAGAAAGCAATCCAATTATCTTTAAAGGATAATTGGATTTTTTTTCGTGATAACAAAGATGGTTTTTTTAATATGAACAAATATAGGGAGTTATACTTTATATTATAAGTTTTTTTATTAAAGTGTAAATTTCATGTGTATTTAAATATGCTTTAAGATGTGAAATGCAAAGTAAAAATCTCTCTAAAGAAGAGGTTTTAGAGAAACTTTTAAAAACACTAGATGTTATGAAAAATTCATCTTCAGAAGGAAGAGAAAAAGAAGTATATTCTCTTAGTGGATTAATTGGGGGAGATGCTTATAAACTTCAAAAATATTTAGAATCAGGAAAGTCATTTACTGGAAACGGAGCAATGTTAGCTATGGCTATGGCACTTTCTTCATCGGAAGTTAATGCTGCTATGGGGAAAATAGTAGCTTGCCCTACAGCGGGTTCTTGTGGAATACTTCCAGCAGTTATTTTGACTGCGAAGGAGAGGTTAGAACTTGAAGATTCACAACTTTTATATGGGCTTTTAGCTTCATCTGCAATTGGAATGATAATTGGAAGAAATGTAACATTTTCAGGTGCAGAAGGAGGATGTCAGGCAGAGTGTGGTTCAGCATCAGCAATGGCAGCGGCAGGGCTTGTAGAACTTATGGGAGGAACTCCAGAGATGTCGCTTAATGCAGCTGCAATAGTTATAAAAAATATATTGGGACTTGTTTGCGACCCAGTTGCAGGTCTTGTAGAAATACCTTGTGCAAAAAGGAATGCGTCAGGTGCTGTAAATGCAATTTGTGCTGCAGATTTGGTAATGGCAGGGATTGAGTCTAAAATACCTTTTGATGATACTGTAATAGCTATGTCACAAGTTGGTAAAGCACTTCCAGAAACTTTAAGAGAAACAGCATTAGGAGGAGTAGCTATATCAAAAGCGGGGCTTATAATGAAAAAAAGAGTATTTGGCGAAAAATAAAAATAAGAAAAGGTAGCAGTAGCTACCTTTTCTTATTTTAATATAGCTTTCGCTATTGTATTACCAAAATCGAAAGAGTGCTTACATTCTTCCTCAGAAGCTCTAAATTGAATATTTAAAGGTTCAAGAGGCATCTTCATTTTTAATTCTTTTAATCTTGATTCTATTCTAGGTGCAGCTTCTCCGCTCCAACCATAAGAACCAAATGCTCCAGCTACTTTTCCACCATGTACAACAGGATTTAATTTAGCAAGAGTTATTCTTACTGGTTCTAACATATCAGCAAGTATAGTTGGTGAACCTACTATAAGTCCATCAGCTTTATTTATAGCTCCAAGAAGTTCAGCTTCATTAGTTTCAGTTACATCATAAAGTTTTGCTTTAACTCCAGCAGCTTCAACACCTCTAGCAATTTCAGTAGCAATTTCTTTTGTATATCCATAAGCAGAAACATACATAACTACAACTTCTTTGATTTCATTTGCAGGAGCAGGCTTAGACCATTCTTTGCAAATCTCAACTATTTTCATAGGATTATCTCTTAATACAGGACCATGTCCTGGACAAATAACATCTATATCAAGTTTTTCAATCTTATCAATAGCTTTTAACATGTAAGGTTTAAATGGTCCCATTATACAATCATAGTAGTATTTTAATGCATCCATATAACCTTCTTGGTCTTCTATTAAGTCATTAAATACTTTTTCTGATGAATAATGTGATCCGAATGAGTCGCATGTTATTAATGTTTTATCTTCTTCTACATATGTGTAAATTGTATCAGGCCAGTGTAACATAGGTACTGACAGGAATTTAAGAGTTTTGTCCCCAAGTGAAAGTGTACTACCTTCTTTAACTTCTATATATTCAAACTCTCTATTAACAATAGCTTTAAGATATCCTATAGCTATTTTTGATGCAACAACTTTTGCATTTGGTGCAAGTTCTAAAAGTTTTTTTACAGAACCAGCATGATCAGGCTCAGTATGACTAACAACAATATAAGAGATTTCATTTAAATCAACTTTTAAATCGTTAAGTCTAGCAAGATATTCATCAAAGAAAGCCTCTTTTACAGTTTCAAATATAGCAGTTTTTTCACTGCCTTTTACAACATATGAGTTATATGTTGTTCCATAAGGTGTATGCATTATAATATCAAAAACTCTTAGATTAGGATCAAGAGCTCCCACCCAATAAATATTATTTTTTATTTCTACATAATTCATAAAATAGTAGTTATCAAATAAAATTTGATAACATCCCCCTTTCTTGTAATAGGAATTTTTTTATGGGAATAATGATTAGTAAATAATCATTATACTTTACATTATATTATAAGTTTTTGTAAACAAATATTAACAAAGGATAATTTTTTTATTAAGACTTATTTTAAATTGAGATAGAAACATAAAAATTGGAAGTAAATCCTTGTAATTCGACAAAAAAAACCCTTATACATTAATAATATCATATAAAGTATACAATTATTCTTCGAAATACAGAAATTTTGTCATGTGAAGTAGTTTTTTTTCTTTAAATGTTTAACATGGTTTGACATTATTTTTTAAAAATAAGTGATATTATAAGAGTAAAATATCACTTATTTTAGAGTTTTTGAAAATTTTAGGGGGAGATTTTATGAAAATTGTTAAAAACGTAGTTACTACACTTGATACAGAAAAGGTGAAATATGAATATTCGTATAGAATAATCGAGACGAATTTTAAGAAATCTGTTCTTTTTGGAATAGAAGTTGAAAGAGTTGACTATATTAATGGAAAAATGGTAAATATAGAAAGAGAAGTAATCGATAAAATATCAGAGGATATAAATAAAGTTGAAGAGCTTTATAAATTAGTATCTGATAATTTAGTCTCACCAATTCATTTAATTGATATTTTAGGTGAAGAAGTAGATAAATGTATTGCTGAATTTAAAGATGAGAGGGCTATCGTATATAATTAGAAGATAGTAATTTACAAGAGATGATAGTAGGTATAGGAACTGACATTATAGAAATTAATAGAATTGAAAAAGTGTTGAATAGGACAGGGAATTTTTTGGAGAGAAATTTTTCGAGAAAAGAAATTGAATATTTTACAGAAAGAAACTTAAAAATAGAAACAATAGCTGGGGCATTTTCTGCAAAAGAAGCAGTTAGTAAAGCAATAGGAACTGGGTTTAGAGGATTTTCTTTATCAGATATAGAGATTCTAAGAACAGAACTTGGCAAGCCGTTTGTTAAGATTAATAATAAGGTTGAAAACATTATTAAAAAAGAAGGAATTAAAAATTATAAATTTCATCTAAGTATTTCACATAGTAAAGAAAATGCCATAGCTTATGTTATTTTAGAAGGTGATAAAAATGAAACTTTTTAAAGTAGAACAAGTAAAGAAAATCAACGAATATTGTGTTGAAACTTTAGATATTCCATCAATAGTGCTAATGGAAAATGCAGGAGTAAGTATTTTAAAACATTTAGATTTAAGTAAAAAAAAATTTACAGTTGTATGTGGTATTGGTAATAATGGTGCAAATGGTCTTGTTGTGGCAAGGCATTTGATATCTAAAAATAAAGATGTTGATGTTTTTGTTATTGGTAATTTAAATAAAGCAACAAAAGACTTTTTAACTAACAAAAAAATTTTAGACAATATGAAATTAAAATTAAAGTACATAACAGATAATAATATTTTAGAGTTGATAAAAAGTTTAAAGAAGGCAGATGTAGTTGTAGATGGTATTTTAGGAATTGGTTTAACAGGAGTAGTAGAGGGGCTTCACAAGCGAGTTATAGAAGAAATGAATACTAATAGCAAATATATTCTAGGAATAGATTTACCTAGTGGTGTTGATGGTAACACTGGTGAGATAAAAGGAATTTCGATACTCTGTAACAAAACGGTAACTTTTGGATGTTATAAAGAAGGTATGATAGAAAATAAGGTAAAGAAATCATCAGGGGAAATTTACCTTGAGTGTATAGGAATTCAAGAAAGTGTACTAGACATGTTTCATGAAGGAATTTTTTTATCAAACTTAGAATGTATAAGCAATCTTATTCCTAAAAGAGGTATAGAGGGACATAAAGGAAATTATGGAAAAGTATTAATAGTTGCTGGAAGTCGAGGATTTACTGGCGCAGCATACATAACTACACAGTCAGCAGTAAGAACTGGTAGTGGACTTGTAACTTTATGTTCAGATAGTTATACTCAAAAGGTAGTTTCAAATAAAGTAATGGAAGCCATGACTTGTGATTATAATTTGGATGAAAAAAGATTTATAGAATTAATAAATTCATGTGATTGCATTGCAGTAGGACCAGGTCTTGGAAATAGTGAGCATACATTAGAACTTCTCAAATTAATTTTAACAGTACACACAGGCAGTGTAGTTATAGATGCAGATGCTTTAAATGTTTTATCTAAAGATATGGAAATTTTAAAGTTAAGTAAAGCTAAAGTTATTATTACACCACATCCTGGTGAAATGGCTAAATTAATTAAAAAAGATATTTCTTATGTGAATAGCAATAGAAAGAAAGTTGCTATAGAGTTAGCTAAAAAATATAATATAATAGTTTTACTTAAAGGACATCATACAATTATTACTGATGGCAAAAAAACATATATTAATTCAACAGGAAATAGTGCAATGTCATCAGGGGGGATGGGTGACTGTTTAACTGGTATTATAATATCATTAATAGGGCAAGGGATTGATTTGATTGATGCTACTATATTAGGTGCATATATGCATGGAGCAATAGCAGATGAGTTATCAGATGCTAAATACTCAGTGCAAGCGAGCGATATTATTAATAATATTTCGAGTTTTATGAAGACTCTTTCAGAAAAAAGGTAAAATTATGTAATAAATAGAATTGGAATAGAATAGGATAGATAATGTAAAGTTTGTTACATTGGGGGATAATATGAAAAATAAAATTCTAGCATCTATTGTTGTTCTAATTCTAGTTGTTGTAGGTTCTTTAGCTTTTTATACGAGTTATAAGCAAAATAATAATCCAGACAAAATAATAAAAGACATTATAATGTCAAAAAAATATGAGTTAGAGGTTGAGTATACTACCAAAAATTCAAGAGGCGAATTTACACAAAAAGCAAAAGTATTTTATGCTAATGATGAAACTAAGCTTGTTTTAGAGGACAAAGAACAAATTTTTTCTAAGGATAAAATAAAAATAAATTATTTTGAAGGCGATAAGCATTTTACTGTTGATAGAAGTTATGATGAGTTTTATAGGTTTTTTTTATTGAATGAATTGCCAAAATATTTAAAAGGCAAAGATGTAAAGTACACACAAGCAGCTGATATAATGACAATTGATTTCAAAACAGACAGTTTGAATAAAAATTTTGCTAAGGCAAAATTAACAATTAACTTAAGAGAAAAAGAACCAGAAACTTTAATAATATTTGATGATGCAGGAAAAGAAAAAGTTAGTGTTAAATATAGCGGATTCATTTCAAAATAACTTATGAAAATAAATAATTAATATTGTAAAGTAATACAAAAGAAATTTACGAGGTGTTTTTATGGAGAGCATAAGACCTGTTTGGGCCGAAGTTAATTTAGATAATATAAGAAGTAACATTAGAGAAATTAAAAAATTGACAAAAGATAAAAAAATAATAGCTGTAGTGAAAGCAGATGCATATGGTCACGGAGCTGTTGATGTGGCACCAGTTTTATTAGAAGAGGGTGCTAGTAAATTAGCAGTTGCTGTGATTACAGAAGCATTAGAATTAAGAAATGCAGGAATTAAGGCTGATATTATGATTTTAGGATATACTCCTTTAACTTTTAGTGAGAAATTGATAAGACAAAATATTGAACAAACAGTTTATAGTTTGGATTATGCTCGCGGGTTATCAAGAGAAGCCTTGAAATTAAATACTAAAGCTAAAATACATTTAGCAATAGATACTGGCATGGGACGAATAGGTTTTCTACCAAACGAGGATTTAGAAGATATTATTAAAGTATGTTCACTACCAGGATTAGATATTGTTGGAATTTTCACTCATTTTTCTACAGCAGATGAAAAGGACAAGACATATACTAAGGAACAATTTAAAAAGTTTGTAGGTATATGTGATGAATTAGAGAAACGAGGAATACATATCCCATTAAAGCATAGTTCTAATAGTGCTGCGATAATGGATTTAAATGAAACATATCTTGATGGGGTTAGACCAGGAATAATAACTTATGGTTACTATCCATCAAATGAGGTTCAATTAGAAAAATTAAAATTAAAACCTGCATTGACTTTAAAAACAAACGTAGTACATCTTAAAAAGCTTAAAAAGGATATGTACATAAGCTATGGTAGAGATTTTAAGACAGAGAAGGAAACAATAATTGCAACTTTACCAATTGGGTATGCTGATGGATACACAAGATTACTTAATGGTAAGGCAAAAGTTATTATAAGAGGACAATTAGCACCGGTAGTAGGAAAGATTTGCATGGATCAATGTATGGTGGATGTAACTGATATTAAAGGTGTTAAGTTAGGGGACGAAGTTATTTTAATTGGTGAAGATAATGGTGTAAAATTTAATGCAGATGACATGGCTCAATTAATAGGAACTATTAATTACGAGATAATATGTATGTTAAAGAATAGAGTGCCAAGAATTTATCTAGAAAATGGAGAAATATCAAAAGTGCGAAATTATTTATAAAAAATAAAATAATTTGCAAAATATCTAATAACAGAGGAAGAATTCTTTGACTTTGTGACAAAATTTATAATATAATTGAACATACATAAACTCTTTTTAGAAACATATTACAAAAAGGAGAGGTTCTAATGTCACATAGGCAAAATAACAAAGACTTAAATAATTTAGAAAAAAACTTAGAAAGATGTCAATTAAATGATGACATATTAATATCATATAGTATAGAGATGTTAGAGATGATGAAGCAGGGATATGAGGAAATGGGAGATATAAATCTTCAATATGCCAATGAGGCTAATGCTTCAGAATATAAAGATAGTGTATATTATGAGATGTGGCTTTGCGGAGTGTGATATATAAATGACGAATGTAAATGTAAAAAGAGGAGATATCTTTTATGCCGATTTAAGTCCAGTTGTTGGTTCAGAGCAAGGAGGGATTAGACCGGTCATTATAATACAAAATGATATCGGTAATAGATATAGCCCAACTGTTATAGTTGGAGCTATTACATCACAAATAAATAAAGCTAAATTACCAACGCATGTTGAGATTTCTTCAGAAGAGTATGGCTTAAATAGAGATTCAGTAGTTCTTTTAGAACAAGTAAGAACTTTAGATAAGAGAAGACTGAAAGAAAAGATAGGTCATATGACAGATGAAGACATGAGAAAGGTTAATAAAGCTTTACTTATTAGTTTGAATTTAGATTTGAAATAAAGAAGTTTGTTATAGACAGGGTTTCTTAGTATTAAGAAACCCTGTTTTTTTATTATTAAAAGATTCATGTAAAGAATTTCATTATTTTTTTTAAATTGAAATAGTATAGCTAAAAAATGCATATTATATGTTTATTGGATGTGATTTAGTAGTAAAAAATAGCACTTTATTTTTAGTAAATTAAATTTTTGATATAGTAAGTTATTTTTAAGTTAAATAGAGTAGTCTTATTATTAAATAATGTATAATAAATGCAGGATAAAAAGACAAAAGATAAACACAATGGTTAATTTTTATAGAAAAAGTATGAAGAATATGTTAGAATGAAAGAAGAAAAATAAAAATATTTAAAACAATTTAATAAAGTCACAAGCCTTTAAATTTAAATTTAAATTTTTAGATTGCTCATAGGAGGGTTAATATGAATAATAAAGTAGAAGAGTTAAAGAGCATGGCGACAGTCATAAGAAAAGATATAGTTAAAATGTTAACTGAGTCAGCATCAGGACACCCAGGTGGATCATTATCAGCAGCTGATATATTAACAACATTATACTTCCATGAAATGAATGTAGATCCTAAAAATCCAAAGGATCCAAATAGAGATAGATTTGTTTTATCAAAAGGACATGCAGCTCCAGTTTTATATAGTGCATTAGCTAGAAGAGGATTCTTCGATCCTGCTGAATTAATGACATTAAGAAAATTTGGATCAAACTTACAAGGACATCCTAACATGAATGATGTTTCAGGAATTGATATGTCAACAGGTTCATTAGGGCAAGGGGTTTCAACAGCAGTTGGAATGGCTATTGCTGGTAAACTTGATAAGAAAGAGTACAGAGTTTACTCAGTTCTTGGAGATGGTGAGTTAGAAGAAGGTCAAGTTTGGGAAGCAGCTATGTCAGCAGCTCACTACAAGTTAGATAATTTAACAATATTCGTAGACTTTAATGGATTACAAATAGATGGAGATATATCAAAGGTTATGAGTCCACTTCCAATAGATAAAAAATTTGAAGCTTTTAATTGGCATGTAATAGTAATTGATGGACACAACTTTGATGAAATAATTGCAGCTATAGAAGAAGCAAAAAATACTAAAGGAAAGCCAACATGTGTAGTATGTAACACAGTTAAAGGTAAAGGTGTTTCATTTATGGAAAATCAAGCAGGATGGCATGGAGCGGCTCCAAGTAAAGAACAATGTGAGCAAGCTATAAAAGAATTAGGAGGGGACAAATAATGGCAAAGATAGCAACAAGAGAAGCTTATGGTAAAGCATTAGTAGAATTAGGAAAAGTTAATGATAAAGTAGTTGTTTTAGATGCTGACCTTTCAAAGTCAACAAAAACAGCTGATTTTTCAAAAGAATTTTCAGATAGATTTATTAATATGGGAATAGCAGAAGCTAATATGATGAGTGTTGCTGCTGGTATGTCAACATGTGATAAAATTCCATTTGTAAGTACATTTGCTATGTTTGCAGCAGGAAGAGCTTTCGAGCAAGTAAGAAACTCAATCTGTTATCCAAACTTAAATGTTAAGATATGTGCCACTCATGCTGGATTAACAGTTGGAGAAGATGGAGCATCTCATCAATCAGTAGAAGATTTAGCTTTAATGAGAGCTATACCAAATATGACAGTTATTTCACCTTCAGATGCAGTTGAAACAGAAGCAGCTATTAAAGCAATTGCTGAGTACAACGGACCTTGTTATGTAAGACTTGGAAGAGCTGGAGTTAATGTAATAAATGATAATGCTAATTATAAGTTTGAAATTGGAAAAGGTGTAGAACTTATAAAAGGTACAGATGTAACAATAGTTGCAACTGGGATTATGGTTGATGAGGCAATTGCAGCAGAAAAAATGTTAAAAGCAGAAGGTATAAGTGCAAATGTTATAAACATACATACATTAAAACCTTTAGATTCAGAGTTATTAATAAAAGCAACTAAAGATACAAAAGCAATAGTTACAGCTGAGGAACACAGTGTGATTGGCGGACTTGGTTCAGCAGTTTCAGAAGTGCTTTGTGAAGTGTGTCCAGTACCAGTTATTAAAGTTGGAGTTATGGATACATTTGGAGAGAGTGGGCAACCTGCTGAATTGTTAAAAGCTTATGGTTTAACTGCTGATAAAATAGTTGAAGCGGCGAAGAAAGCTATTTCAATGAAATAATATTTTAAGTAAATGTTATAATAAAAAGTTAATATAAATTGTGAATATAACAGTATAGTTTATAACTATACTGTTATATTTTTTTAAACGAATCCATTTTTGTATAAATTTAGGTTATAATACAAGATGTTAATTTCAAAAAGCGATATTTATAAGGAATTAATTGCGAAGGGGGGAGTAGTTATGAATAAAAATATTTTTAAAAAATATTTTTTAATAACTATTGGAATTGTTTTTTTAGCGGTATCTTTACAATTTTTTTATTATCCAAATAATATAGCAGCAGGTGGAGTTTCAG
>JBOGAY010000270.1:0-7384 GCA_051655925.1 Sarcina sp.
GCACAACATACATTTGCGATGTTATTTAATTTAACAAATAAATTAAGTTACTATGATAATTATGTAAAAGATGGAAGATACACAAAATCAGATACGTTTACACATTTAGATCAAAGTATAATGGATATTGAAGGCAAAATATTTGGAATTGTAGGTCTTGGGCAAATTGGAAGAAGCGTAGCAAAACTTGCTGAAGCTTTTGGTGCTAATGTTGTTTATTATTCAACTTCAGGAAGAAATGCAAGTAGTGATTATAAAAGAGTTGAACTTGATGAACTTTTAGAAAAATCAGACATAATATCAATTCATGCACCTTTAAATGAGAATACAAAAGGACTTATGAATTATGAAAACTTCAAAAAAATGAAAAATACAGCGATAGTTATAAATGTAGGAAGAGGACCAATAATAGTAGAAGAAGATCTTGCAAAAGCTATTGATGAAAACTTAATAGGAGCTGCAGCTCTTGATGTATTTGAAGTAGAGCCAATGAAGGCAGATAATGTCTTATTAACAGTGAAAAATAAAGAGAAGTTATTACTTACTCCACATGTTGCTTGGGCAAGTTTAGAAGCAAGAACAAGATTATTTGAGGATATGATGGAAAATATAAAAGCTTTTTATAGAGGTGAAGAAAGAAATAGACTTTAGTATAAATTAAGAAATTAACAATTTGTGGTAGTTAAAAATCACAGATTGTTAATTTTTTGCCTTTATAAATATATAGTTTTAGAAAAATGATAATTTCATTAAAGAAGGGTATTGATTTTTCAAAAAACAAAGTATAAAATTTTATTTGTAAGAAAAGAATAGAGTTCGGATGAAGGTATAGGGAGAGATGTTAAGTTTAATTTAGCACACCGAAGAGGGAAATCTTTCAGGTAAAGTGGACCAATACTGGACGAGCCTCTGGAGAGACTCAGAGATGAGCACCGAAGGAGCAAGGCAGATTTTGAGTTTTGAAATCTGTTGAAACTCTCAGGTAAAAGGACAGGGGATAGGAAATACTAAGCCATAAATTGGGTTAGTTTATTTCGTAATCCCTCCTAAAGAAATTTAAGGGGGTTTTTTTATGTTTAATTTTACTACGTTAACATCAGTAAATGATGTGCTAAGTCAGGTGAGTTCATTTATATGGGGACCACCACTTTTAATACTTTTAGTTGGGACAGGAATCTATTTAACTATTAAGCTTAAACTTTTACAAGTATTTAGATTACCACTTGCACTAAAGTATATTTTTTCTAGTGATGAGGAGTTAGAAGATGATCAAGCACAGGGAGATGTATCTAGCTTTGGGGCATTATGTACAGCTTTATCAGCTACAATTGGTACGGGAAATATTGTTGGAGTAGCAACAGCTATTAAGGCAGGGGGGCCAGGAGCACTCTTTTGGATGTGGACAGCAGCTTTTTTTGGAATGGCTACTAAATATGCAGAAGGAGTTCTTGCAATAAAGTACAGGGAAGTTGATGAAAATGGAAATATGGCAGGGGGACCTATGTACTATATAGAAAAAGGTTTAGGTCTTAAATGGTTAGCTAAGATATTTGCTCTTTTAGGAATAGGAGTTGCATTTTTTGGAATAGGAACTTTTGGGCAAGTTAAATCTATTGCAGATGCAGCCAAGATAAGTTTTAATATTCCACTATGGTTTACAGCACTTGTTGTTACTGGGCTAGTAGCACTTGTGACACTTGGTGGAATAAAAAGAATTTCTAAGGTATCGGAAAAAATAGTACCATTTATGGCTGGATTATATATAATTGCAGTCATAACAGTTTTAATAATAAACTATCAGGCGATACCAGGGGCTATTTCGATCATTATAGAAAGTGCATTTAATCCAAAAGCTGCTATGGGAGGGGCAATTGGATTAACAGTAACAATGGCTATTCAGGCAGGCGTTGGAAGAGGGGTTTTCTCTAATGAAGCAGGTCTTGGTAGTGCACCAATAGCAGCTGCGGCAGCGAAAACTAAATCAGCAGTAAGACAAGGGCTTATATCAATGACGGGTACATTTTTTGATACAATAGTAATCTGTACAATGACAGGAATAGTAATAGTTGTCACAGGGGCTTATGCAAATTCTTCTTTAGAAGGTGCAGCAATGACAACAGCAGCATTTAACTCGGGACTTCCAATAGAGATTGTAGGAACATATATAGTAAACATTGGGCTAATGTTTTTTGCATTCACTACAATACTTGGATGGAATTATTATGGAGAAAGATGTGCAGAATATCTAATGGGTGTCAAGTCTATTAAGTACTATAGAATAATATATATAACGTTGGTAGGAATTGGGGCATTCTTACCACTAGGAACAATATTTATTATTGCGGATATAGTAAATGGACTAATGGCATTTCCAAACCTAGTTGGGATAGTAGGTTTGAGGAAGGTAGTAGTTGAGGAAACTAATAACTTCTTTATCGAACTTAGTAATAAGCAAATGAAAATGAAAAAGTTATAAAAAATTTTTAAAAGTTAAATTTAGTAAAAACTAAATTTAACTTTTTTTTTCTCGATAATTTGTATGAAAGACATCAAGAAGGAGAGAAGTATATGGGCAATAAGTTGAATTTAAAAAGTATATCAATGAAAATAGGAATTAGAATTATTCTAATGTGTATAGTCATACAAATATTAAATTTAGTAATGTTTTTTGAAGGAAAAGAAAATATATTAAAAAATTTAAAGGAAAATACTAGTAGTCAAATTTCAGGAATAAAAGAAACATTAAATGAAAATGTAGAAGTAGCAATAAATGCATTAGATTATTTTGAAAAATTAGAAGGTGAAGAAACATTTGCATCGGATGAAGAAGTTATATCTTTTATAAATAATTTTAATTGGATAATACTAGATGTTGAAAGAGTTATATATACAAAAGATGGAAAGATTTATGATGATACAAAGGTATTAGAAAATAATGATTATATATTTGAATATAGTAATCCTTTCAATTACAAAAATGCAACAATAACACAATATGGAACTGGAGAGGGAAGTAAGATTGTTATTTCAAAAATAATAGATGAAAACAAAAAGGTTGAATTTGAACTAAATTTTGATAAAATTTTTGAGAAAATTAAAGATGCAAAAATTGGAACAGAAGGATTTATATCAATTGTTCATAGAAATAATGAAATTACAAGTGCAGCAGAGAAGAATTTGATAAACAACAATTTGAAACCATTTACAAAGAAAATTAATGAAGCTAGTGAATCAGCAGGCATTTTTGAATTAGGAAATAAGTATGATAAAAATATTTTGATTTATGATAGTGAAATTTTAGTGGATGGTAGTATTGTGGGGGTTATTTCTGATAGACAAATAGAACAATTATTATTACCTATGAGAAGGATTGCTTTTTATATAATGATAGTAGTTGTAGTAGCGACAGTATTAATAGTTTTATATTTAAGAAAGACTATTAGTAAAGGGCTTGATGCACTTACAAAAGGAATAGTAAATCTTGAAGAGGGTAAACTTTCAGAAGAAATAGATCTTCAAAGTAATGATGAATTTGAAGAGTTAGTTAAAAAGCTTAATAAATCTACACAATCACTTAGAGAACTTATGAAGAATATAGATAATGAAAAGGTAGGACTTTTAGAGTTTAGCAATAATATAAAGAGTAAAACAGAAGAAACAAAAATTGCATCAAGTGAAATAACAAATGCTATAGAAAATATATCATATGGAAGTATAAAGCAAGTTGAGAGAATAAGGGATTGTGAAAAATATATGGAGATACTTGCTAATAATTTAATGGGGATAACAAACAAAAGTAGTAGAATGAGCAATACTGCAAAAGAAAGTAATAAAAAAATAGAGCAAAATGGTAAAAGAGTGATAGAAGAATTAAATGTAAGTTATAAATCGACAGCTCAAACTTATGAAGAATTTGCACAGATTGTAGATAAAATATCAGTAAGTGCAACAAAGATTGATACTATTTCTAATACGATATCTAAAATAACTGAACAAACAAATCTTTTAGCACTTAATGCAAGTATAGAAGCGGCTAGAGCTGGTGAATTAGGACGTGGATTTGCTGTAGTAGCAGATGAAATAAGAAAACTTGCAGAGCAATCAAAAAATTCAACAAGTGAAATTAAAATGATAGTTGATACAGTTATGACTGAATTTAATGATTTAGATGAATCAATGAAGCTCGGGCTAAAAGTAGTACTAGCACAAGAAACAGTAGTTATAGATGCTAGTGGTATATTTGAAGGTATACTAATTGATGTGAATAGTGTGATGAGAGATTCTGAAGAAATAAAAAATGATGTGAATTTAATAAATGAAAGTAAAGCAACAGTTATAAATGGAATAAGTGAAATTTCAAAAATTGCAGAGGAGTTTGTAGCAAGTTCACAAGAAGTTACAGCATCATCAGAAGAAGTTTTAGCTAGTATGGAGGAATTGAATATGCAAACAATTAATTTAAATGGAGTATCAACTAGATTAAGTAATGAGATAGATAAATTTGAAATTTAATTAAAAAAGACTAAATAAAAGAATTTTTAATACGATAAGCAAATTGATATAAAAATTTATAGATGCAAAAGGAGTAATGTTATGGGAGGGAATAAAATCAAAAAAACAATTGGAAGTAAAATAAGTTTTTCAATTTTAAAAGTCTGTTTTGCAACTCAATTATTAACTGGTTTAACAATGTATTTTCAATGTAAAAATATATTAAGTGACCATGGAATTGCAGGTGCGAATCTTAATAATATGAGAATAACTGTTATAATATCAATTATTATTAGTGTAATCTTATCAATTGTAATAGCTAAAAGATTAAGTGGAGAGATTAGCAAAAGTTTTTCTGTTATTAAAAGTTCCTTAGGAAATATAACGCGAGGACATTTGAAAAGTAAGGTTGAGCTAAAAACAAATGATGATTTTGAAGAATTAGCAAATGATTTAAATACTAATATTGATACAATGCACTCACTTATAAGTAACATAAATAACAGTTCAGAGACTCTCTTACAGGCATCAGAAAGTATAACATTAATGGCAGAAGGGACAAGTGCTTCAACATTAGAGGTTGCAAGAGCAATTGAATCAATATCAAGAGGTGCTATAGATCAAGCTAAAAATGTACATGAAAGTGTTACTTCAATGGAGGCGCTGTCAGCACAATTAAATGATATTATGTATATTAGTGAAAATATGACAAATTCATCAGAAGCTTCAAATAAGCTTATTGAAGAAGAGGGTCAAAGAGTAATTAAAAGCCTTTTAGATAAATATGAAAGAAGTAAAAAGAATTCATTAGAGTTCCACAATGTAGTTTTAGATGTATCAGAAAGTACAAATAAAATAAATGTAATATCAAATAGTATATCGCAAATTACAGAACAAACTAATCTACTCGCTTTAAATGCTAGTATAGAAGCAGCTAGAGCAGGAGAAGCAGGAAGAGGATTTGCAGTAGTTGCAGATGAAATAAGGAAACTTGCAGAACAATCAAAAAATTCTACTGAAGAAATTAAAAGAATAGTAGATGAAATTAGTAATAAGTCAGAAAAAGCAACTTCAGCAATTGGCGAAAGTAATTCAGTTATGAAAGAGCAAGAAGAAGCAGTGATTAAAACTAAAGAAATTTTTGATAAAATTTTAGTTGATATGGAAGATATTAATAGAAGTTCATTTGAGATTAAGAGTTTTGTAGAATTTATCAATGTAAATAAAGAAACTGTTGTGACAGAAATGGAGCAAATTTCGGCTATATCAGAGCAAATTGCAGCAGCAACACAGGAAGTTACTGCATCAACAGAAGAAGTAAGTGCTACAATGGAAATATTAAGCACATCTACTGAAGATATTAAAAGCAAAGCAGAAGAATTAAGAGTGAATTTATTACAATTTGAAATATAATAAAGTGGGGCTATCTTATGGGTTCTTACTCAAGTATGGGTATAAAAAATAAGTATACAACAAAAGGGCATTTTAGGATGCCCTTTTCTAATGTATTCAGTATTCTATTTCACCAAAGATGAGAAAGAACCATCTTATGGATAGCTCCTTTTTAATGTATTATTGGATTGTAACTAAAACCAAGTTTTGAATAGTTTTTAGAAAGAAAATCTATAAATTCTCCAAAAGATACGAAAGTTTTATTATCTTTAGAAATAGCTTTGATATGTCCGCTTTTTATACTTTTATATATATGATTTTTAATTGTCATTTCTGAAAGTTTAGAATTAAATTTATATTTGCAAATAAATGAGAGTTCTTTTACTGTAAGTAAATCTTTAGAGTCAAAATCATTCATTATAATCACCTTGTTTTTAAATTTTTTTAGTTTGTAATGTTGATAGCAAAAGCTTGTTATTATATTATAATATATGTAAAAAGAAGATTATAGCGATTGATTTTATGATAATTTTATTTAAATATAAACTTTAGTATATAAATTTTAAGAAAATTTATATTATATCGAACGTTGTTATACGACATAGGAGGATTTAAACTAGATATGGGAAATTTGATTGAAAAAACTTTTGAAAAATGGTATAGATTTTATAAAATGATAAATAACAAAGAATCTTTTAATGAAAGTGAGAGTACAGTAGCTGCACTTAGGATTAATGGTGCTATAGAGGATTACATTTATGATAAAAAACAGTTGTGTGAAATTTTAGAAGACAAAGGAATAATAGATAATGGAATATCTGAACGTAGAATAAGCTATGTTGCAAATGAAAGAATGTATGTAAATAGAACAATTGATTTAGAAAAAGGTATGAAAAATAATTTAGAATACAATAGGTATATTTTTGATTGTGTGAATGAAATAGTATTTGAAAATATAGATATATATTTTGAGTATTCAAAATTTATTTTAGCAAAAGAAGATTTAGAAAATATAGAAAAAACTATGGATGAATTTGAAGAAAATAAAAAATTGATAGGAAAAATTTTAAGAGTATTATATTTGTTTAGAAATTCAGGTAAAGAAAATACAAGAAAAAAAGAATTAGAAAATTATATTAAATTTTCTATTGTGAATGTTGATGATTATTTTAGTATAGAGGATATTGATAAAGTTTTAAAAGAACTTGAAAAAAAAGAATTAATACATTTAGATTGGTCAGGGAATTATTCTGTGATTAGCGAGGCTAAAAAAAGAATGTCAGAAGTTTTAAATGTAATGTATAAACAAGGTACTGTTGATGAAAAAAATGAGTACATACAAGCTATGATAGCTGAAAAAATAAAAATGATAGTTGAATATATAGGAAGTGAAGAGGTTAGAGTAAATATTGATATAGATGGAAATAAAATATATCAAACTAATAGCGACTTTATTTTGAAAATTGATAACTATCAAAAGGAAAATAGAGATATAAGAAGA
>JBOGAY010000271.1:0-4026 GCA_051655925.1 Sarcina sp.
AAAGTACGGATATATTATAAAAACTGTTTTAGATGGCTTTATACAACTTGGGAATTTGGCTTCTATTGGGGTGGCTTCAAAATCCCTTGAAACCTCTCCAGGAGTTGTATTTTCACTGGTTATGTCAAAGATAACACCAATATTTCTAACTGTTTCAGCTGGAGCTTTAGCTATGGACTTAGCTTTAATTGAAAGTTTGCCAATAACTCTTTTTCTGCTTGGAAGTAGTCTTGGAATTGTGGCAGGACTTATAGCTCTAGAGATTGTTATTATCTTTATAAAGTTTTATCTTACAACAACACTGGCTTTTGTACTTATGCCCTTTGGAGTTTTCTCTAAAACTAGAGAGGTAGCTACAAAGGGACTTCACTCTCTTCTTTCCCAAGGAGTTGAGATTATGGTAGCTGTTATAATTATAAACTTTTTTAATAAGTATATTGAGAACTTTTTAATACTAGATTCTATAGATGATAAAAATCCTATTGGACTTATAAATAACTTGGTGATAGTTATATTTTTCTTTTTACTAATAACAAGAATTCCAATTATAGTTTCAACACTTTTAACTGGATCAATAAGTAATCTATCTCTTACTGATTCTGGAATAAGGAATGCTTCTGGTAACTTAAATCGTGGGAATATTGGAAAAGCTGGTTCTGAGATAAAAAATATGGGTGAAAAGGTTTATTCTGCATATAAGAAAGCTACTGGTGGTTAGCATGAGAAGAAAAATAGGCATTATAGCAACCTCTTTACTGTTTTATCTCTTTGTAAAAGAGTTAAGTAGTAGATACTTTGTTTTAAATCTATCTCCTAGTATGGAAAAAGGTATATATCTATTAAAGGAGATTGATGAGTTAAAAAAAGGGGACGTTGTAGTTTTAAACATCCCCTTAAATATTGAAGAACCCCTTTATTCTAGAGGGTATCTGCCTAAAAATATAAAGACACTTCTAAAAGAGGTGGTAGCAGTAGAAGGAGATTCTATTAAGGTAGATCACAATAAACTATATATAAATGGTGAGTTTAAAGGGGATATTGCTGAGGTGGATCCAAAGGGTAGGAAGTTAGTTAGTTTTGTAAAAGCTGGAGTTTTAAAAAGTGGTGAGGTTTTTCTTCTAGGAAGAGGAAAAAATAGCTTTGATAGCAGATATTTTGGAGCGGTGGAAAAAAGTGAAATATTAAAAAAAACTATTTTAATAAAGGAGTTTTAAATGGATTATAACCAAGAGAGATTAGAAAAGGAAGTTATTTTAGAGCAGTTAGATAAAATAGAAAAGCTTATAGTAGAGCATGAGGAGAATACAAAATATTTAAGAGAAAGTATTGTAGAATCCTTTTTAAACTATTGTAAATGCCAGGATGTTAAAGAACTATTGGAAAAAGAGGAGTTTGAAGACTTAATATCGTCATATAAAGAGGTAGAACCATGAGCATACTTAAAGAATTGGGAGGAGAAAATGAATTAGAGTTAAAAGAAAACCTTAAATATAACTTAAAAGAGAGTGAGAATTTAATATCTATAATTGATTATATGGGAAGAGTGACAAAACCAGAGAGGATTATGTTAAAAAGTTTCAATGATGTAGCTAATATTTGCGAGTATTTTCGAGACTCAGAGATTAATATAAAATATGGAGATATGGTACTACTATCTTTAAATGCTAATAACGAAGTGGAAAGTTTTAAAAAACTAGAAAGTAATCTTTTAGAAAATGATTATGAAGAGGTAGAAAGTAAGGTTTTAAGAGTAGCTTTAAGCGAAAGATTTGCTAAAGGTGGAGTGCTTTTAGTAAATAGTGATAACTTTGAGTATGCGGGTTACTTTAGAGATATTTTGGATGATATGGGATATAATCTTGTTGATAGCCTAGGTATAGATAAAGAGGATAAAGTTATATCATTTCTTAATGAAGGTCATGAGAAAATCTTGGAATATAAAGGAGTTCACAAGATATTGTTAGAGAGTTTAGAAAAAACTAAAAATAGAGATTATAGTGAAAAAGAGAGAAACCTAGTTAATATATTTAAAACTCATGGGTATAAGGTTAAAAATTATGAGGATATTGTAAAAGAGATAAAAAGTGAAAAAAACTCAGAACTGAAGGTTCTAAAAGATACAATTGATGATTTTTTAACAAAAAAAGTTGAAAAAATGAGATACAGCGGTGACTTAAAAGAGTTAACTAACTATGTGAGAGCAGAGCTTGGAGAGAAAGATTATGAGGTTTTTAAAGTTCTTTGCTTAGATAAACAAAATAACATTATTAAAAATAGTAATCTTTTTTATGGAACTATAGACCGTAGTGCAGTTTATCCTAGAGAGATACTAAAACTAGCCCTAGATAGTGAAGCTCACTCTGTAATGTTTATCCATAACCATCCTTCAGGAAATCTAACTCCTTCTAAAAAAGATATTAGTTTAACTCAAGAGATGGGAGACATGTTAGAAAGAGTTGGATGTAGATTAGTTGATAGTGTAGTTATTTCAAGAGAGGGATATACCTCAATGAGAGAGGACAATCTAGCTACCTTTAGTAAATTAACAGAAAAACCAAACCCTATTTCAATTGAACTTGAAAAAGAGACTCTAATAGAAACACCTAGAGTTGAAAGAAATGAGATAAAAGAAAAAGAGCTAGCATTTAAAAGGGATACTGAACTTTCTCCTGTGGAGGAAAAATTTATTAAAAGGTTTTTAGAAAGGTGTGAAAAAGGAGTAAATCCAGTAAAAAACGAGGTACTGGGACAACTTTTTAATCCTGTAACAGGAAACGAATATAAGGGGTTAGATGCTTTAGTGCTTTTAGAAAAAAGTAGCGAAAAAGGATATATGGATTCAAGGTGGCTGACACTAAATGAAGCTGATAGACTGGGCTACAGTATTAAAAAAGGTGAGAAAGCTACAACTTTGGAAAAAACTATTTTAAGGGATAAGGATGGAGAGGTTCTAACAAAAAATCGATATGAAAACCTATCTGTGGAGGAGAAGGTAGCTTTTTTTAAAGAGAGTGTTCAAAGGGATAAAATTCGAATCCATCTATTCAATGGTGAACAGATAGAAAACTTTCCAAAGTTAGAGAAAACTATTGAAAGGGATGTGGATAAACTACTAAAAAATATTCCTTGTAAAATTGAGGAAAGAGTAGGAGATTTAAGCTATTACGATAGAGCACATGACACAATTGTAATATCTCAAAATTTAAAGGGAAAAGATAGAGAGGTTGAACTTTTAAAACAGTTTATAAATAGCACTTCACACCCAAATAGACTGGATAGAGAGTATAATATTTTATCTAAAAACCACTATAAAGAGGAGTTTATAAGTAGTGTTGCTCTGACTCTTTTAAAAAATCATTTGGGACTTGAAAACAGTGAAAAAGATAGTTATGTTTTTAAAAGAGTTGGAAAAGAGTTTATGGATAAACAGCAGGAACTATACGAGATTTTAAAAAGCAGTGAAAAGGTGGCCCTAGGAGTTTTAAATAGTGGTAGGTTGGAAAGAGATGACTTTAAAGAGTTAAAGGTGAAACTAAACTTTTCTGAAGTGGATTTTAAAGTTAAAGATGGTATTACTTTAGAGGGAATTGAAGGGTATAGACTGCTTTCAAAGATACTCTTAAAGGATAAAGAGATAGAAAGAAATTTTGAAGAGAGAAGAAATGTGGATTTTGAAATAGAGTGTAAAAGCTTTAAAAGTGGAAGAGTTCGTGTGGAGTTGGGAGCTTTAGAGTTTGGAGGGCAGGAAGAGGTGGCCAAAGGTCTAGAGTATAAGTTTAAAAGTATAGTTAAAGAGATAGAAACCAATGCAGATAGATATATTTCACCTTTTATTAATCATAAAAATATAGAGAGTGAAAAAAGTGAGGTGTTAAGGTTAAATAGAAGCTTTAATAGGCGAGCTATGAACTTTTGTGAAAAAATTATGACAGATGAAAAAGAGAGAAGTTTAGATTTAGATAAAAGTATAAAGATGGAAAAGTTAAATCCTTGGAAAAAGTTTCAAGAGGAGAGAAGAGAGCGTGG
>JBOGAY010000272.1:0-19431 GCA_051655925.1 Sarcina sp.
AAGAAAAATTAATTTATAAGGAAGAAGTTTATGCGATTAAAAAAAAAACTGAATTATGTTATATAATTCCATATTGTGAAATATTAAAAAAATATCAATATAATGTTTCAGAACAATATTTATTTGGTATAGGAGAAGGTATAGGATTTCAATATAATTATATCCATAATAATGTTGAGGTTATGGAATATATATCTAAATATGATTGGATAAGTATTCAAGGATCAAATGATATAACAAAAAGTATTGAAAAAAATTTTGGCATTTTATTTTATAAATATTTTAATAAAAATAACAATGAAACATTGGAATTTTGTAAAAGTGAATTAAAAGCTGGAAGGGTTATTATATTGTTTTTAGATGTATATTATTTAAAATATCATCCTCAGTACAAACGTTTACATGGGCAAACAAATGTACTTTTACTCAATATAGATAGTCAAAAGGAAAAAATGAAGATTTATGATGGACATGTGAATACAATTCCGGTGAGTAGTTACCAAGGAGATATTTCCTATAATGAATTTTTGAAGGCTATTATACAAAATAAAAATGAATTTACTAGTGAAAAATCAGGAATAGTAGCATATAAAAAAATATTTCCCAAACACAGGATTAATATATGG
The DNA here is from genome assembly GCA_051655925.1 of Sarcina sp. GTDB lineage: Bacteria > Bacillota > Clostridia > Clostridiales > Clostridiaceae > Sarcina. The sequence goes on from JBOGAY010000272.1 coordinate 627, forward strand.
GATAGTATAGAAAAAAATGCAAAGTTAATGTTATATTCACAAATAGATAATTTGGGTTTAAATGGAATAAAATCATTAGCAGATGAAGTTTTAAAGTGGAATATATATTGGGAGGAGAAAGATTTAAAAGAAGTTTTTAGAAGAGCTTATTTGCATATTACAGGAAGAGGAGGTCCTGCGATATCAAGAAAAGTTTATGGTGAATTCTTAAAAGAATATTGTAAAGATGAGAATGTTGATATTAATAGTATATCAAAAATTTTTTTAGAACTTTCAAAAAAATGGAATAGTATTGCAATACAATTTTTTAGAGGTTCACTAGATAGAGAAAAATGCAATTTAAAAAAGATTTCCAATGAATTAAAGGATATTGAATTAATTGAAAGACAAGTATTTTTAAAATTAGAATGTATAGGGAGAGAAAATGGTGAAAAAGATTACGAAATTAAAGGATAGACGTAGTTACAACTGTTATAGTGGGAGTGTTTGCTATTTGTTAGAATGTAATGACTTGGTTTTATCTGAACATGTAAGTTTTGGTTTAAGTAGAGGATTAAATTTTGAGTTAAAACTAGATAATAAAATTACTTTTTTTGCAGTTAGAGAATTACATTGTTTAACAGAGTACATTTTGAAATTAGGAGTTCAAGTAATTGAAAATATTGAAGGGAATTATGAATCATTACTCAATAATCTAAAGAAAGAAATCGATAAAGATAAACCTTTTATCGTAGCGTATGATGGATTTTATATTCCTTTTACACAAATCTTTAAAACTAAACATGAAAAAAGAATTTGTTTAGTTATTGGATATGATGATGAAAATATATATTTATCAGATTTTGTGTATGGTGCATATGAATTTCCTATTAGTAATAAACAGTTTATACAGGCAGTAACTGAGGGATCGGGAAATTGTGAGAATCTTAAGTGGTATAACGTTACTTTCCCACAAAATCTAAATCAATTAATTAAAGAGTCTGAAATTAAAGATGCTATTCTCGAGGTGTCAAACTATTTTTTACAGAATGAAAAGATGAATAAAACTTCTATGATTGGGGTATCTGGAATAAGAGAGTTTGCAAATAAATTGGATGTTATCATTAAAGATAAAAAGAGTGGAGATATAAATTGGACTGATTTTTCAGAAGATATTAAACAATTATGTATCTTATTAAATCATTATAGTGATTTTTTAGACTATTTAATAAATGAAAAAAAAATAACAGCAGATATAAAAAAAATTCAAGAGAGTTCTAAACTGATACGAGAAGCAGCTAAAGTTTGGAAAATTGTATGTAATCTTTTCTTTAGAATGGGACTTACAGGTATAGTGAAAGATACAAATAGAATTAAAGATAATGTAATTAAAGTAGCAGACCTGCTAGAAAATGCTTTTAGAGTATTAAAATATGAATTAGAGGATGAGAGGTAATTATATGTATATATTAGGATTGGGAGGTTCATTACATGATTTTTCAGCATGTATTGTTAAAGATGGAAAAGTCATTGTCGCAATAGAAGAAGAGAGAATAACTCGTGTAAAACATTCAATAAATAAAGATAAATTACAAGAAGCAATAGAAAACAATCAATTATGGAAATTTTTAAAGGAAATACCAAAGAATACATTGGAAAAATCAGTTCAATATTGTTTGGAAAGTGCTAATATTTCGCTAGATGATATTAGTATGACAATTACTACAGATTCAAATTTACATGTTCCTTATGTAAAGTCCTTTGAGCATTTAGTTGTTATTAACCATCATATGGGACATTTAGCTAGTACATTTTATCCATCAAGTTTTGATGAAGCAGCAATTTTAATTGTTGATGGACAAGGAAGTGAAATTTATCAAAATGGAAAAATTGGATATGAAACGGTGACATTAGCATATGTAAAAAATAATAAAATAAAAATATTGAAAAAAATTTCAGATAATTCAGTGGGACATTTTTATGAAACAATAACGAGAGCTTTAGGTTTTGGAATTTTAGAAGATGGTAAAGTTATGGGGTTATCTTCTTATGGAACAGATGATTTTGTTGAGGAGTTAAAAGAATCTTATGTAATAGAAGATAATACAGTAAAGTTCGTATGGAAGTTAAGTGATATAAAAGAGTATGTTGAAAAAAAATTAGAAAAAACAGAATTTGAAGACGTTTTTCAAATCAAAGCCAATATAGCTTATGCAGCCCAAAAGAATTTAGAAATTATGATGTGCCACTATTCAAATTATTTATATGAACTAACAAAATGTAAAAATTTGTGTATTGGAGGAGGAGTAGGATTAAATAGTGTTGCAAATGGAGTAATTTATGAAAAAACTCCATTTGAAAAAATTTTCATACAACCAGCAGCTGGAGATAATGGATTATGCATAGGAGCTGCCCTTTACGCAAGTAATTATTTAAATAGAAATAACAGGGGGATTTATGAGTAATGTTTATTTAGGAAAAGAGTATTTGGACAATGAAATAGAGAAAGCTTTAAATAAATTTTGTGATTTAAAATTTTATAAACAAAATAAAAGCGAAATATTAGCAGCAGAATATATTTCACAAGGAAAAATAGTAGGCTGGTTTCAAGGTAAATCTGAATTTGGACCGCGAGCATTGGGAAATAGAAGTATATTAGCGGATCCAAGAGATCCTAATATGAAAGATATAGTTAATAATAAAGTTAAGTTTAGAGAGCATTTTAGACCATTTGCCCCATCTGTTTTATGGGAATATCAATTTGAATATTTTGATTTAGATATTCAAAATCCATATATGCTTATAGTCAGAGAAGTTAAAAAGGAGAAAAGAGCTTTGATTCCTTCAGTTACACATGTTGATAATACTGGAAGAATTCACACCGTTATAAAAAAAGAAAATAAAAAATATTATGATTTAATTAAGAGTTTTCAAAAAATAACAGGAGTACCTGTTGTTTTAGACACTTCTTTTAATATTAAAGGAGAACCAATAGTGGAAACGCCTGAAGATGCTATAAAATGTTTTTTAGGAACTAAAATTGATATATTAATTTTAGGTGATTATATTGTAGAAAAAAAAGAATCTGAAGAGTTAAAAAGAGTGGAAGTATTAAATTTAATAACAAATAAAATTAGAGAAATTAAAAAAGTAAACAAGCATATATTAGAAACTGATTATATTGATTATAAGGGTGTTGAGCTAAGTTCGATAGAAATTTTAACTCTTATTGTATTTGCTGAAGATATTTATAAGTTTGAAGTTGATGATGATGAATTATCCTTAGAAAATATTATATATATAAAAGATTTGATAAATCTTATTATTAAAAATATAAAAAAGAGTTAGGAGATGAAATAGTAATGGAAAACTTAGTACCTAAAGTTGCAATTTTACCACTAACTTATAAATGTAATGCAAAGTGTGTAATGTGTGATATTTGGAAATGTAATAATAGACAAGAAATAAATATAGATAAATACACTGAATTTTTTCGAGATCCTATAATAAAAAATAATTTAAAATCAGTTAACTTAACAGGAGGAGAACCTTTATTAAGAGAAGATTTAGTAAGTATAACAGAATTAATAATAACAGAATGTAATGAAATAGAAACAATAACGATAAATACAAATGGGTATTATTATGAAAAATATGAAACTTTGATTAAAAATTTATACAAAATTAAAAAAAGTGTTAGGGATTTTAAGTTAATTTTTTATATTTCTTTGGACGGATTAGAGCATATACATGATGAAGTAAGAGGAATACCAGGATTTTTTACACGTGTAATAAAAACAATAGAGTTATTTGAGGAAATAAAAGAAAGGTTTGACTTTTCTTATTCACTTAATTTCACAATAAATGCATATAATTACAAGTTTATGAATGATGTTTTTGAATTTGCTAATTTAAAGAATTTAAGTATAGATTTTACTTATAGTATGCCATCAGCAACATATTTTAATAATACCAATAATGAAAATATAGGAAATTATGATAGTCAAACAAAACAGTATATATGTGATTTGTTATATAAATTTTTGAGTGCAGGGAATTTATCATATTCTAGATCATACTACAAAAATCTTATAAAAATGATTCATGGTGAAGAACGTAAAATTGGATGTATATTTAATAATGAAGGATTATTCTTACATCCTACCGGTAATGTGTTTCGATGTTGGGCCTATGATAAAAAAATGGGGAATATATATGAAGAAACAATAAGTGATATATGGAAAAAAAATAATAATCAATATGAGATACAGGAAGTGAAAAAGAAGTGTAGGAATTGTTGTAATAACTGTTACATTAATTTTAAAAGAGAAAGTTCTATTAAGGCTTTAATAAATTCATAATATTGAAATTTTAAGTTGATAAATATTATTAAGTATAGAAAGAAGAGGCAGATAAATGACCGTTAGTAATTATAAGATTTTAAAAAAAGTTTTTAAAAATATTGAAGACTTTAAAAAAAATATTGAAACTGGTGAGGGATTTGCGCCAATAGATGTGGAAATACGGGTAAATTGGAAGTGCAATGCAAAGTGTAAAATGTGTGGTTTGTATGATTATATGAAAAACAATACAAAAGAACGAAAGAATGAAATGAGCTATGAAAATATAATTAAATTACTTGATGAACTTTATGAGATGGGATGTAATAGTGTTACTTTTTCAGGTGGAGAACCTACACTTAAAAAAGATATGAAAAGAATTATAAATTATGCTAAATATAAGTGTAAAATGAATGTAGCTATTAATACTAATGGGTATTTATTAGACAAAAATAGAGTAGAACAATATATTGAAGCAGGAGTGAATAGCTTTACATTTTCAATATTGAGTCCAAATCATAAAATAAATGATGAAATAATGGGACTCAAAAATGGCTTAAAGCATGCTGAAAAAGCTATAGATTATATTAATGAGTATAATCACAGATTAAGTGAAAAAATCAATATATATGTAAATACAGTAGTACTTAGGAGTAATATAGATTCTTTTAGTGATTTTGGAAAGTTTTTTGAAAAGCATAAAGTGAATCATTTGAACTTTACTCCGGCTAGTATATCTACAGAATGGGATGAGTGGACAAGTAATAATGAAGTTTTAAGACCAACTTTAGATCAAATTTTAAATTTTAAAAATAATATACTTTTGCAATTAAGAAAAAATATTTGTGGATTACAGATTGAGGAACATTTTGGTGAAACACATGATGAAATAATTAAAAATTTAAAAGTAGAATTTTCAAACAATTCACAATATTGCTATGTACCATGGGTGCATACTGTTATTCAAAGTAATGGAGATATAATTCCTTGTTGTTATGCACCTGATGATTTTATTATTGGAAATGTATTAAAAAATTCTTTTTCTGATATATGGAGAGGGGAAGATTATAAAAATTTAAGAAAAAATTCATTGAAGAATAGATGGAATATGTGTATAAGTTGCAGACAGTATAAAACTTTAAATGAAAATATAGAAAAAAAAATAGGAGTGAAAAAAAGATATGAATAAATTAGAATATAAAAATATAAATTTAGAAATAAGAAAAATGGTAAAGGAAAAATTAGAACTTTCAATAGAATTAGAACTAATAGAGGATGAATTTTTATTTGGTACAGCATCTGGATTTGATTCGACTAGTCTGTTGGAGTTTATCCTTGAATTAGAAGAAAAATTTGATATTATAATACCAGATGAAGATCTTACACCGGATAATTTTGAGTCTATAAGTAAAATTACAAATTATATTATTCAATTAAGGAATAACTAATATGGATTATATTTGGAATATTACAGGACGGTGCAATTTAAAGTGTGAATATTGTTGGGATATTTTTAAACAAACAAATGAATTAGATACATTTAAAGCAAAACAAATAATAGATAATTTAGTGGAATCTTCTTGTAATATGATTTTATTTACAGGAGGAGAGCCTCTGGTTAGAAATGATATATTTAAATTGATAAATTATTGCAAAGAAAAAGGGCTAGAACACATAAAAATTTGCTCAAATGGAACTTTAATAAAAAATAGAATTGAGGAATTGAAAAAATCACCAATTTCGGAGATACACATATCTTTAGATAGTTATTATGACGAAGAGAAATATAGATTTTATAATAATAAAGTTATAGAAAATATAGAACTTTTAATAAAATCTATTGATATAAATCGCGTAAAAGTAGTTTTAGTTTCAGTAATTGATCATAATAATCTCGATGGCTTTGAAAAAGTATTAAAATATGCTAAAGAAAAAAATATATATGTAACTTATCAATTACCTGTATTGGATAAAAATAGCTCTTTAGAATTGAATTTAGCTAGTCTTGATAAGGAAAATTTAAAATATTTATTTGAAAAATTAAAATATTTCCATGAAAAATATAAATCACAATTAGATTATTTTTCAAATTATTATTATCAAATAGCAAAAAAGTATTATATTTTAGGGGAAACTCCTAATAGTTGTTTAGCTGGAAAGGACTTTAAAGTAGTAGCACCAAATGGAGAAATATATAGTTGTTATTCTTGTAAAGAGAGAATTGAACAGATTGATAAATGTTTTAATGAAAAGTGTTTAGTCTGGTTTAGATCAAGCAAGCGAGGAAGAAATATAATTAATTTACTGAAAAAGATATAATAACTATAATTATTAATTTTTATAAACAACTTTAATTAATATAAATTCTTAAGTACTATTTTCATAACTCTAAAGCATTTAATATTTATAGTTGAAAAAAAGTAAAAAGATATGAAGTTTAGTATGTTAATATGTATAAAGCTAAAAAGGAGAAAAGAAGATGGAAATAATTAAAGTGAAAAATTTGAATAAATTATATAAAGTTTATGAAAAAAAAGAAGGACTTAAAAACACAATAAAAGATTTATTTAATAGAAAATATAGTTATAAAAAATCAGTTAATAACTTGAGTTTTACAATTTTAAAAGGTGAAATTGTTGGATTACTTGGAGATAATGGAGCTGGAAAAACTACAACTCTTAAAATGTTAGCAGGTATATTGTATCCAACAAGTGGAATAATAGAAGTTTTAGGTTATACACCTACAGAGCGTAAAAAAGAATATATGAGGAAAATTTGTTTTGTAATGGGCAATAAAAGGGATATTAATTGGGATTTACCAGCGATAGATTCTTTTAAATATCAACAATTGATTTATGAGATACCAGAAGATGTATTTAGAAAAAACCTCAAAGAGATGGCAACTTTATTGCATGTTGAAAATTTATTAGGTATACAATTAAGAAAACTATCATTAGGTGAAAGGATGAAAATGGAACTAATTAATAATTTTTTGTATTTACCAGAAGTTATTTTTCTTGATGAGCCGACAATAGGATTAGATTTAAAAAGTCAAATTTCAGTAAGAAAGTTTATTAAAGAATATTCAAAAAGATACCAAGCAACTATTATCATCACTAGCCATTATATGGATGATATAGAGGAAACTTGTGATAAAGTGATTTTATTACAAAATGGAAATGAAGTTTTTAAAGGGAATATTAGTGAATTAGAGTCTAACTCTAGTACTTTTAAAGAAGAAATCATTAGAAGGTTAAAATGATTTGAAAAAATAAAATAGAAAAAAGGGGGGATAAGTAATATGCTCAAATATATATATGGATTCAAGCTTCAAATATTAAGTGCTATGAATTACAGGTTGAATACTATTATAGATTTAGTGTTTAGAAATGTCAGTATATATATAACTATTTTGTTTTGGATGTTAATTTATAATAATAAAAGTGATATTAATAATTATAATATTAATGATATTATTACATATTTTATAATGATATCGTTATTTAGCAATTTAGTTTTAAACAATGCTGGGTTTGAAATTAATGCTCATATTAAAGAAGGATATCTTAACTCATTGATATTAAAACCTTGGAATCATAAACTTGTAAATTATTTTACTAATATGGCCGTAGCTGTAGGCAACGTAGTTCCACAGCTGATAGTGACTATTGCTGTAGTAATGATATTTTCAGATGAAATAGTATACAAAATAAATCTATTAAATATAATATTTTTGATATGTTTTTTAATAATAGCTTCTATAACTAGTTATCTTGTATGGAGAATTTTAGGGTATATGGCTTTTTGGATAGAAGAGGCTAGTTCAGTTATGTGGTCATTTGCAATTTTATTTAATTTTATAGCGGGTAATTTTATACCATTAGATTTTTTCCCAAAAGAGATTTTAGATATCATTAAAATTTTACCTTTTTCTAATTGGGGGTATATTCCTACTAGGGTTTATATGGGAATTTATGAGTTTAAAGAGTTAATATGGTTGACTTTGATAAATATTTTATGGGTAATTATTTTAATGAAATTTGAAAAATTAGTTTGGAATAGCGGAATTCAGCGCTATGTTTCAATAGGTGGATAGTATGAGGTATTTAAAGTTATTTTTAGAACAGTTTAAATTATCATTTATGTCAATAGCAATTTATAAAGTAAATTTTATATTAATGTTAGGACAAAGCATTTTAAATACAATTTTAAATTTGTTAGCAGTTGAATTTCTTTATTCAAATGTTAATAAAATTGCCGGATGGAATAAGCAAGAAATGATAATTTTAATTTGTACATCATTGATTGTTAATCAGGTTTTTAGAGCTTTTGTATTACCTAATCAATATAATTTTATTGAGAAAATAAATGATGGGAGATTTGATAATATTTTATTAAAGCCTATGAATCTTTTATTTCAAATAAATATAGGTAAATTTGATTTTGTGAGTTTTTTTTCTGCAATTTTCCCTATAATTTTAGTTACTTTAACATTAAATCAAATAGGGCAAGAAGTAGAATTTAAAAAAATATTACTTTATTTAGTTCTGATTATATGTGGAGTTATAATTTTATCTTCATTCATGTTAATTTTAAATTCTTTAGCATTTAAATTTATAAAAGTAGATGGATTAATGAATATTTATTATATGATTATGGATATTTCGAATAAACCAAAAGACATTTTTAATAATAAATTAGTTGGTAATATGTTTATGTTTGTTATACCAGCTTTACCATTAGCATATGTACCAGCTGGTATTTTATTAGACAAAATTAGTTTGAATTATATATGGGTTAGTTTAGTACTTAGTTTCATATTGTTAAAATTATCGGAGAAGGCTATTAAAACAGGAATAAAACATTATTCAAGCGCAAGTGCTTAAAAAATATTTAATTCTTTATAATAAAATGACGAGAAGGATGAGGAGAATGAATAAAAAAATAGATAGATTAAGATTAATTAGACAAAATATGATTTTAACTAAAGGAGTTGCCATTAAACCTTTAAAGGCTGTATTTTATCCTACGTTAAGGTGTAATTTAAAATGTAAAATATGTTTCCAAAGAAAACAAAATAAAAAAATTAAAGAATTAACTTTATCTGAGATTAAAAGCATATTTGACAAAATAGATTTAGCTAATATTTTATTAGTTGGAGGTGAAATTTTTTGTAGAAATGATATTATTGAGGTTTTAGAATATTTTAATAGTAAAATTAAAAATGTTACAATTCATACAAATGGTACATTAATTGGTGATTATGAAATTCAAAAATTACTTGAAATGAAAAATATTAATGAAATTTGGATTTCAGTTAACACTTTGAAAAACAATGAAAATGAAAGAGAATCTTTACAATCTATTTTAGATGTGATTAGAAAACTTAATGGACCCAAAAAAATAATGATTAATATAGTAATGATGTCAGAAAATATAGAGCAACTTATAGAACTTTATAATATATTTAATAATGAAGGTGTTGATAGTATTACCTATCAATTTCAAATGATATATTCAAAAAAACAATACAGGGATACACATATAAAACTAGTTCAAAGAGGAATAAATAATAAAATGTATGATGATTGTGTAGAAGAGAAGGTTCTTTTAGAAAACTTAGATAGATTTAAATCTACTATGGAAAATTTAAGAGAAAATGAAAAGCAATCTAAAATTTATTTTTATCCAAAAATATTTGAAAAGAATATTAATTTATATCTAGATGGAAAATTTCTTGTAAATAAAAAGATAATATGTAGAGATATTGTTGATTCAGTTCTCAAAATAAATGTTAAGGGTGAACTTATTCTATGTGAGGCTTTACAGTATTCTGTTGGAAATTTAAAAGAACAAAATCTTGAACAAGTATGGAATTGTGATGAAATTAGAAAGGTGCGAATGAACTTATGTAAAGATAATCTTGTTGATTTATGTAGTAGGTGTTGCTGTATTGATTATGCAATTGAAGAAAAATAAGTCCTAAATATAGATGGCTAAGTATTTTAATTAGAGAGGTGGAAAAATGAATATTTTATATATTAGTTTAGAGAATCCATATAGCTCTCAAAATAATGGGGGGATTGGAACATATACAGGAGTTATAGCTACTGGAATATCTAAAGCGGGAAACCATGTTCATATAATTACTGTAGGAGATGAAGATTTTACTACTGATGAAGGAATAAAAGTTCATTGTATTTCTAGTTCGATTACACGATACAGTAATTATTTAGAGCAATCCTTAAAAATATACTATAAATTAAATGAAATTTTAAAAGATTATAAAATAGATATAATAGAAACTCCAGAATGGTATGCACAAGGATTAATAAGTGCTACAGAATGTAATATTCCTATAGTAACAAGGTTACATACACCATTATTTCTCATTGAAAATTTAAATGGGGGGCAGAAGTTTTATAAGGATAGTACTGAAATTAAATATTTTGAAAAACTTCAAAGTGATAGAAGTAGCTTGTTAACAGTTCCATGTAAAGATTTAAATGAAATAATTGAAAAAGAATGGGGAAAGGAGAGTATAGTTATTCCAAATCCTATAGATACTACAAGTTATGAAGTAAGTAATGTTGAAGGAAATAAGAATAAATTACTTTATATGGGACGATTGGAATATAGAAAAGGTGTTCTAAACTTAGCTGATAGTTTGAAAAAAGTTTTTGAAAAAAATGATATAGTTGAAATGATATTTTGTGGAAGAGATACATTTTACAAAAAAAAATCAATGAAAAAAAAGATTATCTCAAAGTGTCTGAATTTTGAAGAGCGATTAACTTTTTTAGATCATGCTGACTTAAATTTAAAAAAAAAATTATTAGAAGAAGTTGACATAGTAATTATTCCTTCTTTGTGGGAAAATTTTTCTTATGTAGGATTGGAAGCTATGAGCAGTGGTAAAACAGTTATAGCTTCTAATACAGGTGGATTTAAAGAAATGATAGAGGACGGTAAAAGTGGATATTTATTTTCTCATAGCAATCCATATGAGTTACAAGATATCATTATTAAATTATTAAATGGAAATTTACCGCATACAGGAAAAGAAGCTAGAAAACGGATTGAAAAAAATTTTAATATAAATATTATAGTAGAAAAATATTTAGAAATATACCAGCAGTTAGTAAGGTGAATTTTATTTAAAAGGAGTGAATTAAGTAATGAAGAAATATTTGGTTAGCATATGTATATTAACATTGAATCAGGTTCACATAACTGAAAAGTGTTTAGTATCTCTAATGAAAACAACTTTCGTAGGAAATGTAGAAATTATAATTGTAGATAATGGATCAAGAGATAATACAAAGAATTTACTTCTTGAATTTCAGAAAAAATATACACGAGATGACATAAATATCTCTATTATTTTAAACGATGAAAACAAAGGATGTACAGGAGGAAGAAATCAAGCATGTAAAATTGCAAGTGGTGAGTATATTGTTATTCTTGATAATGATGTAGAGATAATTCAACAAGATTGGCTAGTAAAAATGCTTAACTTTTATGATAAGAAGAGTGATATAGGGATTGTTGGTCCCAAAATGTTATATCCAAATGATCCAGAAAAAATACAGCAGATAGGGCTAGGTGTTACTAAGAAAGGAAAGGTTGGATATTGGGGACAAGGGGAAGATAAAAATAATGTTCTATTCAAAGAAGTTAGAGAACTTCAAGGATACCCAGCTGCGTGTTGGTTAGTTAAGAAAAGTTTTTTTGAAAAATATGGGTATTTTGATGATGTATATTATCCAGTTAATTATGAAGATGTTGATTTTTGTTACAGGATAAGAGCGAGGGGGTATAAAATATTATATTACCCTGATGTTGAAATGTTTCATCATGAACATATTACAACAAAAAATACAAAGGATTTAGCTATTAGAAGAACCACATTAAAAAATGGAATCGTTTTTAGAAAACGTTGGAGGCATATGTTTGAAAATGAAGATGGAATGGTTGATAATGATATTAAATGGGAAAATAAACTTTAAATAACATATAAAATTTACGGAGTTAAGTTGTAAAAGTTGATTTATGTTGAGTGAGGAGGAAATATATGATTAAGTGTATTATTTGGGATTTAGACAACACTATATGGAATGGAATATTAAGCGAACAAGATAATATAGTACTACGAGATGAAATTATAAAGATGATTAAGTTTACAACTGAAAAAGGTATAGTTAATAGTATTTGTAGCAAGAATGATGAAGTGGAAGCATATAAAAAGTTAGAAGAATTTTCTTTGCTGAAATATTTAATTTTACCACAAATTAATTGGAATTTAAAATCAGAGAATATAATGAAAATTATATCAAGTTTAAATTTTAGAGAAGAAAATGTTTTATTCATTGATGATAATCAGTTTGAACTTGATGAAGTGAAAAGTAAACTTCCTATGATTAATATTTGTAATTCATATGATGCTGAAAAGTTAAGTTATTTTTATAAAAAATGCAAGGAGATGAAAGATGAATTATCAAGAAAACGAATAAAAATGTATCGTATAGAAGAAAAAAGAATTATTGATCAAGAAAATAGAGGGTTAAGCAAGAGTGAATTTTTACATAGTTGTAATATAGTAGTCAATATAAAAAAAGCTGATATAAATGATATAGAAAGAATGGAAGAGTTAATAGATCGAACTAATCAATTAAATTCAACTGGGATTAGATATTCAAAAAATGAGATAGCAAAAATGCTTTGCGAGGAAAATTTATATGATATTTTTATAGCAAATATTTCTGATAATTATGGTAGTTATGGCGAATCAGGATTAGTAATTATGAAAAAAGATATAAGTAGTTATAATGCTATATTATTTGTAGTATCATGTCGGTTGATAGGTAAAGGTATTGGACAAACATTGCTGCATTATATTTATAATATTGCTAAACATAATGATTATAAATATTTAAAATGTAATTTTAAAAAAAATAAGTTTAATAGAAGAATGTTGATATTATATACGATGAATAATTTTAAAAAAAGTGAGACAAATAATTGTATTGATGAGTATAGTTTTGGGATTTATTCAAATGAAATTTTAAAGCCAGAGTGGATTTCTTTAAGTGAAACTTCTTGCTGAAAATAATATTAACTGCCGTATTAAGCATTTTATAAATATTACTGTAAAAAGGAGTAAAATAATATATGATAGAAGTTGCTGTATTTCCTTGTACTTATAAGTGTGATGGAAAATGTATTATGTGTACAATTTATAAAAGAAAGACAAAAGATCTTTCAATTGAAACATTTAAACGAATATTTTCATCAGAAAAATTAAAAAAATTAAAGTCAATTAATATAACAGGGGGAGAACCTACACTGAGAAAAGACCTATGTGAGTTAGTTCAGATGATATGTTTTGAATGTAAGCAAATTAAAGAAATTATTATTAATACTAATGGGTTAAATCCAAATAGAATTAGTCAGAAAATTAATGAAATTCTAAAAATAATACCAACTAATATTAAATTATGGGTATATGTATCAGTGGATTCTTTAACTGAAAAGGCCAATTATATAAGAGGAGTAAAAAATGCAAATAATAATACAATTCTGACTTTAAAATATTTAAAAGAGATTCAGGAGAGAAATAAAAATTTATATATTGGAGTTTCTTGCACTATAACATCTTCAAATTATGATGAGTTACAATCAATATACGATTTTGCATTAAAGGAGAATTTATTTATTGACTTTATATATGCAACTGTGAATACAGCATACATAAACAGTATAAGTAAAAAAGATGAATTTATGCTCAATGCTACTCAAAGAAAATATGTTACTGAATTTTTGAAAGAAAAATATAGTAATAAAAATAAAATAGTTTCTGCAAGGACTAAAATAGGGAACTATGAAAGTGAAAATATAAAAAAAGAGTGCATTTTAAGAGAAGGTAAAGGAATTTTAATAGAAGCAGATGGGAAATTAAGAGCTTGTGGAATGACTGATAAAATATTGCTAGGCGATTTAAGTAATAAAAGTGAAAGTTTAGAAAATATAGGTATAGATGTTACAAATAAATATAAAAAATATTGTGAGGTTTGTAGTAGTGATAGCTATTATCAGTGGACTAGAGAAGCTCAAACTGAATACATTAATAAGATATTAGTGAATATAAAAAAAATGAAAAAGGAGAATAAATAATGTGCAAATTTCAATGGTTGTAATTGTTAGAAATGAAGAAAATAGAATAAAAGAGTTTTTAGACTCAGTTATTATACAAGAGTATATAAATGAAAATGAGGTTTTATTTGTTGATGGAAATTCATCTGATAAAACACTTGATATAATAAAGGAATATGCGACAAAGTATAAATTTATTAAATTTATTAAATGTTCAGAATATGGATATAGTTATCAGCGGAATATTGGTGCAAGAAATGCTAATGGAGAGTATGTATTATATGTAAGTGGAGATACAATACTTACAAAGAATATTTTGAAAAAATATTTAACATATATTCCAGAATATGATATTATACAAGGAACTATTCTAAATAGTGATAATGTAGGTATAAAGAATAAAAATCTTTTAATTGCATGTACTAAAATATATGAAAATTATATTAATACGTTTTGTGAAATGTTCTCGACAGTAAATGTATGCATACGAAAAAAATTATTATTAAATAGAGAGTTTAATGAAAATTTAAATTCTTTTGAAGATAAAGAATGGTTTTTAGCATATGAGGGAAAAGTCAAATTTAAACGTGTACAAAATATCATCATACGGCATCTAGTTCATGAGAGTGTAAGTGAATATAGACATAAGGTTTTAAAAGAAGCTATTATTTTGGGGAATATTGCCAAAAAAAGTAAGAACTATGAAAATATAAATTTTTTTGGGTGGATAACATTCACAATAAATATAAGTATTTTAATTATTGTGGGAGCTATAAGTAGTTTTTTTTGCATTTTTAAACAAGAATATTTAGTGGCAATGAGTCTTTGTTTTCTTCCATATATATATATATATATATGGAAGATTAGAAAATATAAAGATTCTATTTTTAATAAGATTCAATTATGTTTATATTTAAGTGGTTTTTCATATGTTAATTGGAAAGGAATTTTAAGAGGGTATTTCTTAGAAAATTAGTAAAGAAAGTGGGAGAATATATGAAAGTTAAGGTTATAGTTGCTCATCCAGATGATGAAATAATAGGCGTTGGAGGAACAATTGCTAAACATATAGCTAATGGAGATGAAGTTACAGTATTAATAATGGCAGAAGGTAAATCATCGAGGGTAAATTCCTATGCTGATTTTGATAAAACTGAGTTAGAAAAATATGAAATAGAAACAAAAAATGCTTTAGATGAGTTAAAAGTCAGTAAGTTTAAAATGCTAAATTTACCTAACAATAGATTAGATTCTATTGATTTATTAAATATAGTAAAGTTAATAGAAAATGAAATAAATTTTGATAGTCCAGAAATAATATATACACATTACTATGGAGATATAAATATTGATCATCAAGTAGTTAGTAAAGCAACAGCTATTGCGTGTAGACCATTACCTGATTGTTCAGTAAAAAAAATATTGATGTTTGAAACATTATCTTCAACTGAAAATTCTTTAAGTTTAAATATACCATTTTCACCTAATTATTTTAGCAATATTAGTAATTATTTAGATGTGAAAATTAATGCAATCTCTAAGTATAAAAGTGAATTAAAAAAAGAACCTCATCCTCGAAATATTATAAATATAAGAAAAAACTCTGAAGTATGGGGATGTAAAGTTGGTTGCAAAGCTGCTGAAGCATTTGTAGTTTCGAGAATTATTGATTAAAGTCTATTAAATTTAATAAAAAATTTAGCAATTATATTATATAAAGGAGTAAATAACGATGACAAAAAAAATTTTTATTACTGGTGGAAATGGATTTATAGGATGTAATTTAATAGAGCAATTAGATTTATTGGGATATGAAGTTATAAGTTATGATATAAATAATGAGGGGGGAAATAAAAATAATATTCAAGGTGATATTTTAGATTATGATAAATTAGTAAGCGCAATGGAGGGGGCAGATATAGTATGTCATTTAGCTGCTAAAGTAGGAGTGGTTGAATGTATAATGGAAAATTCCATGCTTTATGATGTAAATTATTATGGAGTTATAAATGTGATAAATGCTTGTAAAATCAATAATATTAAAAATATTGTATTTGCATCATCATCAGAAGTATATGGAGAAGGTGAAGGGATTAAATTGACAGAAGATAGAAATTTGAAGCCAAAATCTCCATATGGTATTTTAAAAATGGAAGCAGAAAATTTATTTAAATCACTTTCTATAGAGAGTGATATAAAAATAACTGTTTTAAGATATTGTAATATATATGGAGAAAAACAAAGAAAAGTTTTTGTTGTTCCAAGGTTTATAAATCAAGTATTAAATAAAGAGAATATAACTGTTTGTGGTAAAGGAGCTCAAACTAGAACTTTCACATATATTGATGATGCCATTGAAGGAACAATTAAAGCTATTGAAAGAACAAAAGGTGAAAAATATGAAGTTATAAATATATGCTCAAATGAAGGCAGTAGTATATTAAATTTAGCTAATAACATTTTAAAACTAAATGATAGTGAAGGGAATATTGAGTTTCTTGAAGTAGAAGAAATTAACAGAAGGAAAGATTTTGAAATAATAAGTAGAAATCCATGCGGAAAAAAAGCTGAATGTATATTAAATTTTAAAGCACGAATACATTTGCAAGGTGGATTAAGGAAAACTTATAAATATTATAAAAAATTAAAAGATGATTTTAAATAAAATTTAAAAGAGTATAAATTAGGGAGAAAAATTATGTTAGTACAAAATAATATATCTTTAAATTTAATAGAAAAAACAATAAGTGCCTGTGAACAAAATACTATAAAGAATAAAATTATAGATAAAATCACTAGAAAAAAAGCCTTAATAGGTATAATGGGACTTGGATATGTAGGGCTTCCTTTAGCTATAAAAGCAGCTAAAAATAAATACAAAACAATTGGATTAGATATAAATAAGGATAAAATAGAGATGCTTAATAATGGTTATAGCTATATTCTAGATGTGGAAAACCATGAGATAAAAGATCTGGTTAATAATAATTTGATTGTAACAACTGAAAGTTCTTTTTTAGATAAAATTGATTGTATTATAATTTGTGTCCCAACACCATTAGATGAAAATTATCAGCCAGATGTAAGTTGTATTGAAGAAGCTACTAAAAATATAGCTAAGTATTTACATAAAGGAATGTTAGTTATATTAGAAAGCACCACTTATCCAGGGACGACGGAAGAATTAATTTTACCAATGTTAGAAGAATGTTCAGGTCTGAAATGTGAAGAAGATTTTTTCTTAGCATTTTCACCAGAGAGAATTGATCCAGGGAATTTAACATATAAGATAGATAATACACCTAAAATAATAGGAGGTGTTGGTAAAAATTCAACTGATGTAGCTGAAAGTTTGTATGAAAATTTAATTGACGCTGATATTTTTAGAGTATCTAGTCCTAAAGCAGCTGAGATGGAAAAACTTTTAGAGAATACATATAGAAATGTAAATATAGCTCTAATAAATGAACTTGCAGTTGTATGTGAAAAAATGGAGATAAATATTTGGGAAGTAATAGAAGCTGCGAAAACAAAGCCATATGGATTTGAAGCTTTTTATCCAGGTGCAGGTGTTGGAGGTCATTGTATACCGTTGGATCCAATTTATTTGTCATGGAAAGCAAAAAAATATGGTTGTCATTTTAAAGGAATTGAAAACGCAATAAATATAAATAATTATATGCCATATTACATTGTTGAGAGGTGTGAAAAAGTACTTAATAAGGTAGAAAAAATGCTATATAACTCTAGAATTTTGATTTTGGGAGTAGCTTATAAAGAAGATATAAATGATTATAGAGAAAGCCCTGCATTAAGAATTATAGAATTATTAAAATCAAAAAATATAGAAGTTGAATTTTTTGATCCATATATAAAAGATTATATATTTAATGAAGAAAAAATCGAGGGATTAAGAAAAATTAATTCAAAGATATTGAAAGATTTTGATTTAGTAATAATAATTACGGCACATACTAAGATAGATTACGAAATAATTCAAAAAAATTCTAAGTTAATATTTGATACAAAAAACGTAATGAAATATGTAAAAAATAGGGATAATATAGAATTGTTATGATTTGAAAACTATAAATAATTGTAAAGAATAAGTGCTTTATGGGATGTCGTCCAGAAAATGCAGAAATCGTACGTTAAGACAATTTAGCCAGCTATTTATCAGGGTTTATGAATATATATATAATTTATAATTATCTTTGATTTGTATCTGAAATAAAATACTCTTTTGATACAAGTCTTATAAGACACTCTAAATACTGATTATTAAATATTTTCCTTAACTTATGATTTCCGCATATAAAGGACTCTACCCCTTT
>JBOGAY010000273.1:0-4986 GCA_051655925.1 Sarcina sp.
ATAAAAATCAAGGAACACTAAAAGAGTTTGTAGAAAAAGGTGGTGAGATAAATTGATACTAATAACAGGTGGAGCGGGACAGCTAGCTAAAGAGTTTCAAAGATTTTTTAAGAAAAATAGTATAAATTTCTTAGCCCCAGATAGACTAGAGTTAGATATAACTGATTTTGATAAAGTAAGAGATTATATTCTAAATAATGATATAGAGTTAGTGCTTAACTGTGCTGCATATAATTTAGTTGATAAAGCTGAAGAGGAAAAGGATACTGCATATACAATTAATGCGTATGCAGTTGAGAATCTAGCTAAAATATGCAAAGAGAAAAGAATAGAATTTGTAACATATTCTACAGATTTTGTTTTTGATGGAACCAAAGATGGTGAGTACACTGAAGAGGATGAGATAAATCCATTATCTGTATATGGTCGTAGTAAAGCTTTAGGAGAGAGATTAGCTTTAGAAGAAAATCCAAGAACTTTTATTTTTAGAGTTTCTTGGGTTTTTGGCGAAGAGGGGAAAAACTTTATAGAAGGGGTAAAAACCTGGGCTAATACTAGAGAAAGTATAAAAATAGCTACAGATCAAGTGTCGTCTCCTACAAGTACAAGAGATATCGTAGATATAACTTGGAAGATATTAAACTTAAGAGATAGAGATTATGGTATATATCATATAAGTGGAGCTGGACAAACTTCTCGTTATGAACAAGGAAAATATATTTTAAAAAAATTAGGATATACAGGAAAAGTTTTAGTGGGGAAATGCTTAGATTTTACCTCTTATGATATTAGGCCTAAATACTCAAAGTTAAGTAGTAAAAAAGTTGAGAGTCTTTTAGGTATTAAAATACCAAGTTAGAGAAGTCGTGTTGACGAATATTTAAAAGTTGGAAAAACCTATTTAATAACAGGTGGAGCAGGATTTATTGGTGCAAACTTTGTTAAATATATGTTAGAAAAGCATGAGGATATAAAGTTAGTTGTACTAGATAAACTAACTTATGCTGGAAATCTTGGAACAATAAGAGAGGAGTTGAAAGATTCTAGAGTTACTTTTGTTAAAGGAGATATTTGTAATAGAGAACTAGTTGAAAATATATTTATGCAACATGATATAGATTACGTTGTAAACTTTGCAGCAGAAAGTCATGTAGATAGAAGTATTGAAAATCCTAAAGTTTTTTTAGAAACAAATATACTTGGAACACAAAACCTAATGGAAGTTGCTAAAACTTTCTGGACAGTTGGTAAAGATAGTAATGGATACCCAATTTATAAAGAGGGAAAAAAATTCCATCATGTTTCAACAGATGAGGTATATGGAAGTTTAAGTAAAGATTGGGATATTCCAAGAGAGTTAATTTTAGATGAAGCAGTAGCTGCAATTGCAACTGGAAGAACTAACCTTCAAACTTATGGAGACAAGATGTTTACAGAAAGTACTCCACTAGATCCAAGAAGTCCATATTCAGCATCTAAAACATCATCAGACATGATAGTTATGGCATATGGAGAAACATATAAGTTTCCATTTAATATAACAAGATGTTCAAATAACTATGGACCATATCATTTTCCAGAGAAGTTAATTCCACTAATTATTAAAAATATCTTAGCTGGGAAGAAACTTCCTGTATATGGAAAGGGAGATAACGTTAGAGACTGGTTATATGTAATGGATCACTGTAAAGGTATTGATATGGCTATCTCTAATGCTAAGGCACATGAGATATATAATATTGGTGGATTTAATGAGGAACAAAATATCAATATAGTAAAACTTACTATCGATACAATAGCTAGAATTATGAAAGAGGAGCCAAAATATCAGGCAGTTTTAACTACTGATTTAGCTAATATCAATTATGATTTAATAACTTATGTACAAGATAGATTAGGACACGATGCAAGATATGCCATTGATCCAACTAAGATAGTAACTGAACTTGGATGGTATCCTGAGACACCATTTACAGAGGGTATAGAAAAAACTATTAGATGGTATTTAGATAATCAAGGATGGGTAGAGGAAGTAGCATCTGGAGATTATCAAAAGTATTATGAAGAGATGTATAATAACAGATAAATATAAAACCAGACTAATTTTTTAGTCTGGTTTTTCTAATAGAAGTTTTGATAAAAACTCATATTTTTTAATTGTATCTAGTATCTTTTTTTCAGAGTTATCCTTTGAAATAACCTCTAAAAAATTATAGTTATCAACTAACTCTAAAAATAATGTCAATGCATCTAAATAATCTTTAGAAGCAGTTCCACAAAAAGCTAAAAGATATTTAATCTCTTTATTATCAGGAAAGTAAACAGATTCCTCTAAAGACACTAAAGCCATTCCAGAATGATTTACATCTTTTGAAAGTTCTCCATGAGGAATAGCTAAAAGATTGGTTATAACTATATAAGAACCATATTGATTGACTTTATCAATCATAGTTTGAACGTAGTTTTTATTGACACATCCAGAATCAACAAGAATATCTCCTGCTATTTTAATTGCTTCTTGCCAATTAGAAGCTTTTTGCTTCGTTTTTATTTTATCAAAAGTTATAAATTCAGAAAGCTTTTTACTTGGTTGCTCAAGATCATTTACCACTTTATTTTCTAATATGATTTTTAAATCATTAACTAAATTAGTTTTATTATTTATTTTACAATGCTCACCAATTGTTTTTAAAATAAGAGATAGTGATATTTTATCAGAATATTTAGGGAGATTATATAAGTTTAAAGTTTCGAAATCCTTTTCTTTTAAAATAGTATTTATACAAACTATTGGAATATCAGTATCTATATTAATGGTGTTTAAAGTTGTAATAATTAAATCAATTTTTTCAGAAAAATCTATATTCTCTATTTGATTTAATGGAATTATTTCTAAAATATTTATATTATAATATTGTTTAAGTTGTTGTTCTAAAAGTTTAGAAGTACCATATCCATATCCACAAATTAGTACAATATTTTTACTTTCTTTTTGAATAGTTTTATATCTATCTATAGCTGATTTAAAGTGTAATGTTATAAAGGAGATTTCATCCTCATTTATTGGAACATCTAAAAATTCTTGTACAGAAGTTAAAGAGTTTTTGGTATCCTCATAAAGTTGTGGATATTTATTTAAAACCTCTTTTGAAATAGAGTTTTGTAATTTAAGATTATTTTTAACTCTATGAAGAGCGGGTTTTATATGATTAATCAAACCATTTATTAAAGTCTCATCTGAACTTAAATCTATTTTGTGAATTTTTTTAAATTGAAGAACAATTTTTTTTACTAAAATCTCTATTTCAAGCCAATTTTTATAAGATGAGTTGCTTAAAGAGAAATTACTACATCCTAAAAAATAATCAGTTAACTTAACTAATTCTAAATCTGAAAGGCTAATATTAAAACTTTCTTCAATGAATGAAATTCCCTTTGATAACACTTCATACTCTTTTGTTTTCCTATAAAATTTAATGTTATTAATCTCTTTAATCTCATTTTTACCCTGCACTCTTTTAATCATAATTAAAATATAATTTAACAATATAAAATATGTTTCATCTGTTATTATTATATCTAGTTGTTTAACTACATAGCTAAGGAAAGTTTCAATCTCTTTAGTGTTGATATTTGAAAAATTATTCATAATTAAATTGTAAAGATAATTTTTTTCTAAACTTTTTTCAAGAACAATATTTCCATACTTATTAATTAGTTTTAATTGAAAATTTCTTAAATTAACTTCACTACCAATGAGTTTTAAACCTAAATAAGAAACTTCTAACTCTAAAAAATTTTCACTAAGTATTTTTTTTATCTCTGCTAAATCTGTTTTAATTGTTGTTCTAGTTAAATCAAAATCTTCACAAAGTTTACTTATACGTATCTCTCCTTCAAAGAGGATTTTAATTAAAATGATTAGTTGTCTATGTTCGTAGAAAAAAATTTGTTTGAAATTATTATTGATAAAGGTATTTAACTCAGAGATATCTTTATGAAGAAGTTCTCCTTTACTCAATTTTTCAATAATACTGACATTTTGTTCAATGAATAGTTCATTAATTTTTTCAATATCATATCTTATTGTTCTCTCATTAGCTGATGTAAAAGATGAGATATTTTTAATATTGGTTTTTCCATTTTGTTGAATCATAAACTTTAATATATTATACATTCGTTTATTCATAACCTATTATTCCTTTCTAAAATATAAAAAATATAATCTTTTTTTGAACGAATTATATATTAATTATAGTTTAAGAACTATATAAAAGCAATTAAACTATTTTTTTCAAAAAAAAATGAATAAAACAGTTTCTTTTCTAAATTAAAATATAATCATATAATTCTATTAAATTTAAAATCTAAAAAATTAGGGAGGAAACATGGATATAAAAAATTTAATAGATAAAAATCTGATAATGTTAGATTTAGAGTTAAAGAGTAAAAAAGATGTAATAGAAAGTCTTGTAAATCTTCTTGAAGAAAATAAAATTTTAACTTCAAAAAAGGGGTTTCTACAAGATATTTTTCAAAGAGAAGCAGTTTCTCCTACTGGATTAGAGGAGGGGTTAGCTATACCTCATGCAAAATC
This sequence comes from Sarcina sp., assembly GCA_051655925.1. Taxonomy (GTDB): domain Bacteria; phylum Bacillota; class Clostridia; order Clostridiales; family Clostridiaceae; genus Sarcina. Next base: position 4,598 of record JBOGAY010000273.1, read on the forward strand.
AGAATTTGTAAAAACTGCAAAAATAGCTGTAGTAAGACTGAAAAATCCTATAGATGATTGGGAATCTGTAGATGAAAATAATAAAGTATCACTAATTTTTCTTTTAGCAATTCCATCTAAAGATAAGGGGGATATGCACATTGAGATATTGAAAAATTTAACAATCTCATTTATGAAAGAGGGATTTATTGAAAGCTTACAAAAAGCTTTAACAAAAGAGGAGTTCATAGAATTGTTATCGCCTAAGGGTATTACTCCTAAAAAAAGTGAAAAGAAAATAGAGATGCAATCATCTAAAAAAATAGTTGCAGTAACATCATGCCCTGCAGGAATAGCTCATACATATATGGCAGCAGAAGGGTTGATGAAGGCGGGTAAAGAATTAGGTG
>JBOGAY010000274.1:0-2588 GCA_051655925.1 Sarcina sp.
TTGAAAAATTAAAAGAACAATTAGGTTTATTGGAAGCTAAAAATGAAAAAATAACAAATGAAAATAATTTATTGAAAAAAGCAAATAAAGACTTGAAGTTTAGTTTGCAATCATGCAAGTATAGGATGATTGACCTTGAGAATAAATTCTTAGAGGGACAAATAACTATTGCTACAGAAAAGGCAAAAAATAATCCTGTATTAGTAAAAAATTCTAAATAAAAGGAAACTGTTTCTTGAGTATAGGAACAGTTTTTTTATAATTGTTTTGAAAAAGATTGATCAATACTTTGAGATATTTTAAATGTTTGTGTATAATTAGATGTTGAATTAATTTGTTAAATTTATAGATTTGTTTTTTTTAAAAGCAAAAAACATAGGAGTAGTGGAATAAAATGAAAAAAGTAGAATTGTTATCACCAGCAGGCTCAATTGAAAGTGTTATAGCGGGTATAAACAAGGGTGCAGATGCAATATATTTAGGGGGAGATAAGTTTTCAGCAAGAGCTAGTGCTACAAACTTTACGAGACCAAAATTAGAAGAAGCAGTAGATTATGCACATAGTTATGGACTACCAGTATATGTAACATTAAATACGTTAATTAAGCAAAGTGAATTTGATGAAGCAATAGATTATATGGGATTTTTATATAGAGTTGGTGTAGATGCCGTAATTATTCAAGATATAGGTATCTTAAATAAAGTAAGAGAAGTATACCCGGGGATGGAAATACATGCATCAACACAGATGAGTATACATAATGCTGAGGCAGCTCAGTTCTTTACTGAGAATGGATTTGAAAGAATAGTTTTATCAAGAGAACTTTCATTAAAAGAAATTGAATATATATCAAAAGATTTAGGGATTGAAACAGAAGTCTTTGTTCATGGAGCAATTTGTGTTTCTTATTCAGGACAATGTCTTTTAAGTAGTATGATAGGTGAGAGAAGTGGTAATAGAGGAAGATGTGCTCAATCTTGTAGAATGGAGTATGATCTTATAAGAGATAGAGATGGTTCTGTGACAAGTGGACATTTATTAAGTCCTAAGGATATGTGTAATATAGACAATATAGAAGACTTATTAAAGACAGGAACAAGTTCTTTAAAAGTTGAAGGTAGAAAGAAAAAGCCAGAGTATGTAGCAGGAGTTATTGGTGCGTATAGAGAGGCTATTGATGAAGTTGAAAATAATAAACAAAGAGCTAAAAAAAGAGAAGGAGATCTTCTTAAATTATTTAATAGGGAAGGATTCTCTAATGCATATCTTTATAAAAATATAGGTAAGGATATGATGGCTTACAAAACACCTAAGAATACAGGAACATTAGTTGGGAAAATTCAAAAGAATTCAGAAATTATCTTAGAACAAGATGTAACATTAAAAGATGGATTAAGAACTGGGGAAAATGGATTTATTCTTAGTAAGATTTTAAAAGATGGAAAAGAAGTACCTTCAGCTAAAAAAGGTGAGAAAGTAGTTCTTTATCCTAGAAGATATAAGCAAGGAGATGAATGTTATAAGATGACAGACATCCTTCTTATGAATGAACTTAAAAAATCTTATGAAAAAAGATATCAAAGAAAAGTTGATCTTATAGCAAATGTTAAGTTTAAACTTGGTATGCCTCTTGAGATAACTATAGAGTATAATGGAAAAACTTATACTAAGACTGGAGATGTTGTAGAAGTAGCAGTTAATAGTCCTTTAGATATGGAGCGAGTTGAAAAGAATCTTAAAAAATCAGGTGAAACTCCATTTAGAATAGAAACAGTAATGTTTGATGATTTTGAAGATGGATTTATGCCAATGGGAGCTATAAATAATCTTAGAAGAGAGCTTTTAGAAGAGATTCATGAGTATGAAATTAAAAAGTATAAAAAAGATGCAAGAAAAGAAAGACCGGAAATAGTTAAAGTTGAAAGAGAAAGAAAAGACTATGGCTTAGTCCTTCCTAAATTTACTTATAAGCATCAATTACAAGCTGGTCTTGATTTAGGTCTTAAAACAGTGATAATCGATATCTTTGGAAAAAACAAAGAAACATTAAAGAAAAAGATCTTTGATGAAATAGATTTTAAAGATACAGCTGTATATCTTGAAATACCAAATGTTGTAAAAGAAGAATTTGAAGTTGTTTGTAGAATAATTGATTCAGTTGCAGATAAAATTGAAGGTATTGTTACAGGGAATGATGGTATAATTAGAAGATACAAAGATAAATTAAAAATGATAGGTGGATATAAGCTAAACATATTCAATGCGGATGCTTTAAAATTCTATAATCAATATTTAGAAACAACACCAATTAGTTTAGAAATTAATAGAAGAGAAATTAAACTCTTAACAGATAGAGAAAAAGAAGGGGCATCATACTTTATATATGGTAAACCAGAGGTTATGATAAGTGAATACTGCCCAATAGGAAGTACTTTTGGGGGGAAAAACAAAAATAGAGCTTGTGATGACCAATGTATAAATAGTACATTTAGATTAAGAGATAGAATGGATGAGGATCTACTTGTAATGACAGATTTATTCTGTAGATCACACATTTATAATACAGTTCCTTTAAATGCCACAGCGG
>JBOGAY010000275.1:0-3685 GCA_051655925.1 Sarcina sp.
GGTGTACTTTTATCTATCACGTTTTCAATTTTTACAAATGAAATGCTAAGAGTTTTAAATTTACTTGTAGTTCCAATTTTTATTTTAAGTGGAGTAAAACTTTTATTTGCTGATGAAATTGAATTTAGTTTTTTTGGATTTATAAAAAAAGTTTTAAGTTTAGCAATTGTAAAACCACTTACAAATAATCAAAAAATTTATATTTTTAAATTATTTAGTGACAGTAACAAAGGAAAGAATGGTAATAAAGGTATTTTAAAAGATATTTTTGTGGGAGTAGCAATATCAATCCCTGCACTTATAATTCTTGGTGGAATGCTTAGTAGTGCAAATAATTATTTTGCAGATTTGTTAGGGAATTTTATAAATGAAATATTTAGTTTTAACTTAGATGGATTCCAAAGTTTATTATTTGGAATATTAACAGGCGGAATAGTATTTTTATATCTTCAAATGTTTTTAAATACAATGAACGTTCAGTTTAGTGGTGGGAATATTAAAAATGAGCATCCTAATAGAAAAGTAGTTAAGCTTAATGTTAGGATATTAAATACAGTACTTGTGATGATAAATATTCTATATTTAGTGTTTGTTTTTTCAACAATGCAGCATAAAACAGAGGTTTATTCACAGATAGCAAGAGAAGGATTTTTCCAATTAATTTTTGTTGTTGTGATTAATATTAGTATTATAATGAGCTTTGAAAAAAAGACAAAGAATAATATATTTTCAAAAATATTATTTGCAATAATGACAGTTTTAAGTGGATTTATGGGAGTTAGTTCAGTGATATCTTTAAAAGAATATATTAATGCCTATGGACTTACACAACTTAGATTTATATCAATAATATTTGCAGTACTAATAATAGTTTTATTAATAATGGTCTTTGTGAATATATTTAAAAAATTCAAAATTTGGAATTATGCTTTGATAATGTTTATAGTAGCTTATGTGGGGATTAATTATATTAATATGGATGCTTATATAGTTAAGTTCAATGTAAATAAGTATGAGCAAACTAAAGATTCAAGATATTTAGATAAATATTATTTAGGAAGTTTATCAAAAGATGCTAAATTTGAACTTGCAGATGCAGTTAAGAAAGGTTATTTATCAAAAGATGTATTGTATTATCAGGTACCAGATGAGGAGTATCATAGTATTCCACAAAATAGTAAGTGGTTTGAATATAATTATTATAAAGATAGTGAAATATAGAAAACTAGCAGATTATTTGTTAATCTGCTAGTTTTTTTGTTATGTTTATTTAATTGCTTTTTAAGCGTGATTAAGTTCAACTTTTTGTTTATGTTTCATAGCTTTTATTGATGTTAACAGTAATAGGTATCCAACTACTGAGAATCCAATCATAACTATCCAAGCTACTTTGAAGCCTATTGATTGAGCAAATGCACCAAATACTACTGAACCTAGTGCAAATCCTACTGCAAATAGTAAACTCATAATTCCAAGAGTAACACTTGACTCTTTTCTTCCAAAAACATCTGTTGAAAGGAATGCTGGTCCTGACATATATGAGAATACACATAATCCATAGAAAATAGAGAATATATACGCAAAGCTATGTGAACTTCCAGCAAGTAACATTCCAATGATAGATACTATTTGGAATATGAATGCTAATGACATTGATTTGAAACTACCTATTTTATCAAATAGAACTCCACCACCAACGTTACCTATTAAACAGAAAGCTGCAAATACTGATCCTAAAATACCTATTAAACCAGGTGTTAAATGTAATTGCATTCTAAAGTATGAAGCATATTGAGTACTACATGCAGAGATAGCCATACCTATGAAAGCATAACCCACTCCAAGAATCCAGAAATACTTGTTACGTCTTACAGCAGCAGCTCCTGGTCCTTCATATACAACGTGGTGATCATCTGTTTTAGCTTCTCTTTTTTTGCTATCAGTAGCAAGTTCTTCAGCTGAAACAACTAAAACTTCACCTTCTTTAGGTATTCTTATAAATAAAAGAACGATAATTAAGCTAACAACAAGAGACATTAATCCAAATGCAATATAAGAGAATGATTCTCCCTTACTTCCAAGTAAGCTAGAAACTAAAGGTTGTAAAAATACATTTCCTATTGAACCACCGGCAAAGGCAATTCCTAAAGCTTGTCCTCTTCCTTTTGAAGGGAACCAACTTCCTATTAAGAATGGTGTTCCAAGTCCAGAGAAAAGAACACATCCTATTTGCATTACTGCAGATAATATGTAAAATTCAGTTAAATTAGTAGCAAATCCCATTCCAAGGAATCCTAAACTTGATAAAACTGTACCAATTATAAATAGTAGCTTTAAATTAACTTTTCCAAATAAGCTACCTAAAAATGGTGAACAAATAGCAGAAGCTAAAGCACCGATTGTAAATATTAATGAAAATGCAGCCAATGAAAAATCAAAATGTTTTACAACATAAGGAATAAATAATGGCTGAATATTTTGTGCTACACCAAAAGGAATAGCTTGTATAAGCATAGAGATAAAGATCATAAAATATTTTCTTTTTGTCTTATGCAAAGGTTTTGCTGAATTCATAGTAAATTTCGCCTTTCGTTTTTTATATTTAGTTTTGAGCGTATGCTTTTAATTCATTTAGATAAGGGAATAAAACTAAATCTTTTCCATCTAAATTAACTTTTTTCATGTCAACAACACTTATATTGTTGTTATCGTATGTATTATAATAATATAACTGTTGCTCAAGATTCATACATGATGTATAAACTGTTATATCATTTAAATTTTGAGGTGTTCTAACAGAACCTCTAACCATTGCAACTCCATTTAAAACATGGAAAAATTGACTTACATCAATATTGTCATCATTAAGTAATGTTGCATGTCTTAAAAATGCTACTTTTATAAATCTTGATGGAGGAGTAAAATCACCAGGAATTCCAACTGATCCAATTCCAACTCCAAGTTTAGTTAGTTCTTCTGTTGACCATTTTAGTGGAGCAACATCATTTGCTGTCATATTCATATATTGCTTTAAATTTGTTAAATGCCAATCAAAAGTAGGTGAGTTTGTTAATACACCAACGTTATTATCAAATACTCTTAAGCCATCTCTTTTTGTTGTTTCTATAACAATGCTCTTACCTGATTTGTCTGTTAAAATCCAGTGTAGTGTTGGATTAGGTACTTTTTCACTAAAAGGTACGTCAACAATATTAACATTTTCAACAGCTTTTCTTACTTCATCTATAGTTGTGAAGTTTGATAAAATCCAAAGCATAAAGTTATGAACTGGTACGTTATCTTTACCTTCTTGTAAGTCTTTTGGATAATAAGAATATCCAGGGAAGTTTAATCCTGCAATACCAAGACCCTTTTCATTCATACCATCTGCAAGCATTGGTTGGCCATCCATAACTGTCATCATAGCAATAATACCGTATTTAGTAATTTCATTTTTTTTAGTTGCTACATTTTTATATTCAAAATTTCTTGGAATCACACCAACATTTTGTCCAAAAGTGAATTCAATATCCATATTTCTTCCGAATAAGTGTTCACCATTTTTTGTTTCTAATAATAAACCTGTACACATATTAAAACCTTCTTTCTAAATTTATAATCTATTGATATATCTATTTTTTATTTATTAAATAACTGTTATTTAGTATAAACAAAAAACGATTTC
>JBOGAY010000276.1:0-9604 GCA_051655925.1 Sarcina sp.
AAACTAAACTTTACGATAAGACCTTAAATTTAAGGTGAAAAGAAATCTTGAAATAAGAATATTAATAATAAGATGTGGTTTATTGTTCGGTTAAAACGATATTAGTTTTTAATTAAATTCTATAACTACATCATACAAGTGGGGATATTAAAGAAGTTAGTGATAATAGTTATGTATCAACTAAAGGAAATTTATTTAAAAAGGAAGAAATATTGAAAAAATATGAAAATTATATTTGGAGTAAAAATGCAAAATTTATTGATAATGAAAATATTGCTTACATAACAAATAGACCATATTTTTCATATAAAACAAAAAATGAATATATTGGAATAACTAATATCAAAACATTGAAGAATAAAATAATTGTTAAAACAAAAAGTGATAAACTTGAATTTGATCAACTTAATAAAGATGGACTCATAGTTATTTCAGCAGAGGGAAAATACATATTGAATAAAACTGGAGATATAATAAAATAGAGACATAAACAGGAGTATGAAAATTTAAATTTAAATACAAAATTTAAACTTTTCAACTAAGAAATAAATATTTGAAAAAAAAAGACATAATATGTTATAATAGCTAAGTTACTAGTTATTTTTAAATAAATAGAATTTGGTAAATAATTACTATCTAATTAGGAGGAATATATACAATGGAAGTTAAAATGCAAAAAATAGACACTAACTTAGTTGAGTTAGAAATAAAAGTAGAAGCTAAAAAATTCGATGAGGCGTTACAAAAAGCATTCAGAAAGAATGCTAAAAGCTTCAATATTCCAGGATTTAGAAAAGGGAAAGTTACATTAAACATGGTTAAAAAGTTCTACGGAGTAGAAGTTTTATATAATGATGCAATTGATGTTTGTGTAAATGACAGTTATGGAGTTGCGTTAGATGAGCAAAATATAAATCCAGTTGACTTCCCAGCTATTGAAGTAGTAGAAGTTGGAGAAGGAAAAGATTTAGTATACAAAGCTAAAGTAACAGTTATGCCAGAAGTTAAATTAGGAGATTACAAAGGTGTAGAAATAGTTGCTCCTAAAAAAGAAGATATCGAAGCTGTTGTTGCAAGAGAATTAGAAAACTTACAACAAAAAAATGCTAGAGTTGAAGAAAAAACAGAAGGAACAGTTGTTAAAGGTGATGTAGCTGTTATAGATTTTAAAGGATTTATAGGAGATGAAGCTTTTGAAGGTGGAGAAGGGAATGATTATCCATTAGAGATTGGTTCAGGAAGTTTCATAGGAGATTTCGAAGATCAATTAGTAGGATTAGGTAAAGGAGAAAGTAAAGACGTAGTAGTTACTTTCCCAGCTGAATATGGAAAAGAAGAATTAAATGGAAAAGAAGCTAAATTTGAAGTAACTGTTAATAGAATTGATTCAAAAGAAATTCCAACAGTTGATGATGAATTTGCTAGTGAAGTTTCAGAATTTGAAACAGTAGAAGAGTTAAAAGCTGATTTAGCAAAGAAAGCAGAAGAAATGAGTGCTGCTAGAATTGATGCTGAAATGAAAGAAGCAGTTATAAACAAAGTTGTTGATAATGCTACAATAGAAATACCAGCTGTAATGGTAGAAAAAGAAACAGATCTAATGATCAAAAACTTAGAGCAAAGATTAGCTCAACAAGGATTAAACCTTGCTCAATATTTTGAGTTAACAGGAACTAATGAAGAAAAAATGAGAGAATACATGAAAGAAAACGCTGAGAGAAAAGTAAAAACTGACTTAGTGTTATCAGAAATTACAAGTGTAGAAAAAATTGAAGTTAGCGAAGAAGAATTAAAAGAAAAAGCTTTAGAAGTTGCTAAAATGTACACAGCTGAAGCTGATAAAATAGTTGAAATGTTAATGGCTACACAAAAAGCTGCTTTAGAAGCAGATGCTTTAAGAACTAAAACAGTTGAGTTATTAGTTGAAAATGCTAAAGTTTCAGAATAAGTCGAAAAATATAATTTAATAAATAAAATGATTGCCAGAAATTAATTTCTGGCAATTATTTTAAGATTTTAATTAACAAAGTCTTAAAAGTTTTATATAATTGAATTATAAAATGTATGATATTACTAAAAAATAGTTAATATTATAGATAAGACGAAATATTTATTTGAAATAGGAGGGAATTTTATGAGTTTAGTTCCAATGGTTGTAGAACAAACAAGTAGAGGAGAAAGAAGTTATGATATTTTTTCAAGACTACTAAAAGATAGAATCATAATGTTAAGTGGAGAGGTCAATGATGTAACAGCAAATTTAGTTGTTGCACAATTACTATTCCTTGAAAGTGAAGATCCAGATAAAGATATATATCTTTACATAAATTCACCAGGTGGGTCAATAACAGCTGGTATGGCAATTTATGATACAATGCAATATATCAAATGTGATGTTTCAACAATTTGTATTGGAATGGCAGCATCAATGGGAGCATTTTTACTATCTTCAGGACAAAAAGGTAAAAGATTTGCATTACCAAATAGTGAAATAATGATACATCAACCATTAGGTGGATTCCAAGGGCAAGCAACTGATATAGATATTCATGCAAAAAGAATATTAAAAATTAAAGATAGTTTGAATAAAATTTTAAGTGAAAATACAGGTAAGCCTTTAGATCAAATTAAAAATGATGTAGAAAGAGATTACTTTATGGATGCGCAAGAAGCAGCAGACTATGGATTAGTTGATCAGGTTATTACAAGAAGTCAAATATCTAAATAATAATCTGCTAAGCGATAGGGGTGTATAGATATGGCAAAATATGATGACAAAAAACAATTAAAGTGCTCTTTTTGTGGTAAAAATCAAGAGCAAGTAAAAAGACTTATAGCAGGACCAGGAGCTTATATATGTGATGAGTGTATAGAGCTTTGTTCTGAAATTATAGAAGATGAGTTTGAAGGAAAAGTTGAAGTTGATAATAAAGAATTACCAAAGCCAGCAGATATTAAAAATCATTTAGATCAGTATGTAGTTGGGCAAAATAGTGCTAAAAAAGCTTTAGCAGTTGCAGTATATAATCATTACAAAAGAATAAATGTTAATTTAGCTTCAAATGATGTAGAACTTCAAAAGAGTAATATTTTACTTTTAGGGCCAACAGGTTCAGGAAAAACACTTTTAGCTCAAACATTAGCAAAATTTTTAAATGTACCATTTGCAATAGCTGATGCAACAACATTAACAGAAGCAGGATATGTTGGAGAAGATGTTGAAAACATTCTTTTAAAGCTAATTCAAAATGCTGATTATGATGTTGAAAAAGCTCAAAGAGGTATTATTTACATTGATGAGATAGATAAAGTTGCAAGAAAATCAGAAAATCCATCTATAACAAGAGATGTATCTGGTGAAGGAGTACAACAAGCATTACTTAAAATACTTGAAGGAACAGTAGCTTCAGTTCCACCACAAGGTGGAAGAAAACATCCACATCAAGAGTTAATTCAACTTGATACATCAAATATATTATTCATATGTGGTGGAGCATTTGATGGAATAGACAAAGCTATTGAAAATAGAACAAGAAAAAGCTCAATGGGATTTGGAGCACAGATACAATCAAAGGAAGAGAAAAATATAGGGAAATTACTTAAAGATTTAATGCCAAGTGATTTACTTAAGTTTGGTCTTATTCCAGAATTTGTGGGAAGATTACCTATTATTGTTACACTTGAAGCACTTGATAATGATGCTTTAGTAAGTATATTGCAAGAGCCAAAGAATGCTTTAGTGAAACAGTATAAAAAATTATTTGAAATTGATAATGTTTCTTTAGAATTTACTGATGAAGCTTTAAAAGCTGTAGCAGATGAAGCGATAAAGAGAAATACTGGTGCAAGAGGATTAAGAGCAATTATAGAAGAAGTAATGACTGATATAATGTTTGATATTCCTTCAAGAACTGATATTGTTAAAGTTAAAATAACTGAACAAACAATAAAAGAAAAAACAGCACCTGAAATAGAAGTTTTACCAGAAGGTGAAACAAGACCAGTTTTAAATGGAGATACTAAGAGTAAAAATACAATAGAAACTGCTTAGTTCAAGGGAGCTTAGAAATTTTTCTAGGCTCTTTTCTTGTATTAGTATAATTAGTAAGTTGAAAAAAAGATATAATCTGTGTATACTTTTTAAATATCAGGAAATAAAATAGGTTGGAGGCAATATATTATGGAAGAAAGTACAAAAAGATATCCTCTCATACCACTTAGAGGGATGACTGTCTTTCCTAGTATGATAACATACTTTGATGTTGGAAGAAAAAAATCATCTAAAGCAATAGAAAAGGCTATGGATGTAGATTGTAAAATCTTTTTAATTCCACAAAAAAATGATGATACAGAATTACCAAGCATCAATGATATTATTGAAATAGGAACATTGTGTGAAATAAAACAAGTTGTTAATTTACCTGACGGAACTAAAAGAGTTTTAGTTGAAGGGATAAATAGAGGAAGATTAATTTCACTTGAAGATGAGGAAGAACTATTATTTGGAAATGTTGAGACTATAGATGAAGAAGTAGAAAATGATGTGGAGTTAGAAGCTTTAATGAGAGAAATTAAAGAGGAATTTACAGAATTTTTAAAGTTAACAGCAGGTCCAGTTAAAGAGATTATTTCAAGTTTTAATGAAATTGAAAGCCCGGATAAATTAGTCGATATAATATCTTCTTACATAATACTAGAAGAGAAGGACAAAAAAGAAATTTTATTAGTATTATCAGTGAAGGAAAGACTTGAAAAAATGCTTGTTCATATAAAAAATGAAAAAGAAATTGTTTTAGTTGAAAAGATAATAAAGGCGAAGGTTAATAAAAAAACTGAAAAGTCACAAAAAGAATATTATTTAAGAGAACAAATGAAGGTTATTCAGGAAGAACTTGGTGAAGGTGATGAGGAAAAGAAAGCTATTTTAGAATATGAAAAGAAAATAGCAAATAAAAAATTACCATCAGAAGTTAGTAAAAAAGCTAAATATGAGTTATCAAGACTTAAAGCAAATGTAAGTAGTGGACAAGAGAGTGGAGTAATAAGAACATATTTAGATAATTTATTTGAGATCCCATGGGGAAAAAATAAAAAAGAGATAATTGATATAAAAAAAGCGAAAGAAATATTAAATGAAGAGCATTATGGGCTTCAAGAAGTTAAAGAAAGAATATTAGATTACTTAGCAGTCAAAAAAATGAGTAAATCATTAAGAAGTCCTGTAATTTGTCTTGTAGGACCACCGGGAGTTGGAAAAACTTCTATTGCATCAAGTATAGCAAAATCATTAAATAAAGATTTTGTTAGAATGTCACTTGGTGGTATTAGAGATGAGGCAGAAATAAGAGGACATAGAAAAACATATGTAGGCGCTATGCCAGGAAGAATAGTTGAATCTATAAAAAAATCAGGAAGTATGAATCCAGTATTTTTACTAGATGAACTTGATAAAATGGCTAGTGATTACAAAGGCGATCCATCAGCAGCAATGTTAGAAGTATTAGATACAAATCAAAACAATACATTTAGAGATCATTATCTAGAGTTAGATGTTGATTTAAGCAATATTACATTCATAGCTACAGCAAATACGTTAGATACAATTCCAAGACCACTTTTAGATAGGATGGAAATTATTGAGGTTTCAGGTTATACTTATGAGGAAAAGTTCAATATAGCTAAAAAATATTTAATACCTAAAATTTTAAAAGAACATGGTGTTGATATAGGAATAATTAAAATTTCTGATACGGCAATTTCAGAAGTAGTTAATTATTACACTAGAGAATCAGGGGTTAGAAGTTTAGATAGAGTACTTGCTAAACTTGTAAGAAAAGCTATGAGAAAAATAGTTGAAGATAGTAGAAAAACTCTTAAGATTAATGCTAATATGATAAAGAAATATTTAGGAGAAAGAATATATTCTTATGATAATATATCAGAAGATAAAGTTGGCGTGGTTATGGGAATGGCATGGACTGCGTATGGTGGAGATACATTGCCAGTTGAAGTAAATGTTATGGAAGGAACAGGGAAGCTTGAACTAACCGGTAAACTTGGAGATGTGATGAAAGAATCTGCAAAAGCATCTTATAGTTTAGTTAGAAGTAATTGTGAAAAATTTGGAATAAAAAATAAAGATTTTTATAAAAATAAAGATATTCATATTCATGTTCCAGAAGGTGCTGTACCTAAAGATGGCCCATCAGCGGGAGTTACTATGACAACAGCATTAGTATCAGCTTTATCTAATAAAAAAGCTAAAGGCGATGTGGCTATGACTGGAGAGATTACTTTAACAGGAAAAGTACTTCCAATTGGAGGATTAAAAGAAAAATGTTTAGCAGCAAATAGAATAGGTATAAAAACTATTATTATTCCAAAAGATAATGAAAAAGATTTAAAAAGTATACCAAAAAATATTAAAGCTAAATTAAATATTATAATAGCTAAAGAAATAAAAGATGTACTTGAAAATACATTGTTATAGGGAGAAGAAATATGAAAATTAATACATCAGAATTTGTAACTTCAGCGGTGAAAAAACACCAATATCCAGAAACAGGACTTTTAGAGGTTGCTTTTGTAGGGAGATCAAATGTAGGTAAGTCATCAATTATAAATGCACTTACAAATAGAAGAGGACTTGCTAAAGTCAGTCAAACACCAGGAAAGACAAAATTAATAAATTTCTTTATATTAAATAATGATTTTTATTTAGTTGACTTACCAGGATATGGATATGCTAAAGTTTCAAAGAAAGAAAAAGAAAGTTGGGGAAAAACTATTGAAAACTATTTAGTAGAAAGAGAACCATTAAAAAGAGTTATTCTATTATTAGATTGTAGAAGAAAACCAAATGAAGATGATATTTTAATGTATAATTGGATTAAGCATTTTGGATATGATTGTAAAATAGTTTCGACTAAAAGAGATAAAATTTCTAATAATGAAGCACCAAAAGCAGAAAAGTTAATAAGAGAAACTTTAGGAATGCCAAAAGATGAAGAACTTATATTCTTTTCATCTTTAAATAAAAAAAATAAAGATGAGGTTATAGATAAAATATTCGGAGATATTTACGAGTTATAATAATAAAGAAGAGCGAAAAAAATTCGCTCTTTTTTTTATTTATTAGTGTCAAAAAAAGACTAAGAGAATAATATATACTATAAAACAAAACAAAATAAAACAAAATACGAGGAGGATAAACTCATGGAATTAAACGATATTCTTAATGGAGTAAATAACGAAGGAAATTGCTGCTTACCAAGACCTTGCTGCAACAATGGATGTGGAGGATTTGGAAATGATAATGGAATGCTATTAATATTAATTTTATTATTAGCAGGTGGAAATGGATGTGGAAACTTATTTGGTGGATCAGGAAACTGTTGCTGTCATAAAACATCTAAAAAACACAACTGTGGATGTGGTTATGGAAACAATAATCTAACATTATTAATATTCTTATTATACTTCTGTGGCGGATCAAAAAGAGGTCTTTGCTAAGAAATTTTAAGACTGTTTAAGCAATAAGTAATGATATAGAAAAATATCTTACTAATTTAATCTTATCACTTTTCACAAACTAGCAAAAGTGAAGATGGAGGGCTATATGCCCTCCAAAAAAATAAAATTAATAATACATAAGGGGTGGAGCTTATATGTCAAAGAAAAAACATCGGGACAGAAGGAAAAATGAAAATGATAATCCAATGGGAATAAACCCTCAAATAATGGAAATGTTACAAGGTAGTAATATAGATATGAACAAAGTATCAGCACTTATGGGGGCGATGAATCAAGATGGATTCGATATAGGTAGTTTAGCGAGATTACTTGGTGGTGGGGGAATGAATCTTCCTAATATGAATAATTCACAAATGGATTTAAATAATATTTCTGCAATGCTAAAAAATATGGATTTGAATAATAATAATTTTGGAAATAATATGAATAAGCAAAATTCAAATAATAGTTATGTCAATGCAAATTATACAGTACAGGACACTGATGAAAATATAGAAATGTTACTTATAATAAAAAGTGTTGTAAATCCTAAAAAAGCAAAATTTTTAGAAAAAGTAATTGAAATGTATAAAAATGGAGAAATAAATTATTAAAAAAATAAATAAGCATCCATCGGAAAAAAGGATCACTAATTTAGTGATCCTTTTCTATTGTAACATGTGAAATTAAAAATTTGTTTTCAATTTTTTTCAATGATATATTTAACTTTAGAACTGAAGAATTAAGATTTTCAATATTTTTTTCTTTGATGCGAATTCGCCAATCAAGTTTAGAGATATCTCCATTTGAATCCCATTCAGTATCAATAAAAAAACAATCAAGAAGAGTATAAGTATTTTCAACTTTATTTATAGATTCAAGTGTTTTATAAATAGAGGAAGGTGTATTTTCAAAAAACACATCACCAAGGGGGGTATCAGTAGTTATAAAGTCTATAATAAGTTGAATTGTTGATATTCCAGGAATTTTACTTTCATCATAAGAAATATTTTTAGGTGTTGAATTTATTAACATATACTTTTGCAAGCTTTCATCTATATTATTTAAATTAAGAGAATAATACTTAGGAGATTGAGTATTTTTAGAATTTAAAATACCAAGTGTATTGTTTGTTGAACAAAAAATATCTTTAAATTCGTTATTATCAAAAGTATATATATGCTGAATTGGTGAATTATCATCAAATGATTGTAAAAAAATTTCAGAAAGATTATTACGTGAAATATCAAAAAATGAAAGTTCTAATGGTGCAAGTGAACCATATCTACCAAGTGAATTAAGAGGCCTTTTTTCATTTAAAAAATAAGTTTTTTCATTCATAGATATTTCAATTTGATATTTATCATTTTTTACTAATATATATATCAAATCTTTTATACCATCTCCATTTAAATCATGTTTAATAACTTTTGAATCTTTAGGTATAGACATTGTAGGAATATTATTAACAAAGGACATATTAATGAATTTTAAAAGAAAAATTACTGATGAAATGAAAATGATAAAAATTAAATAATTAATTGATTTTTTAAACATAAATTTTATATTCATATATACCACCTCAGAATAAGTATATGTAATATAAAGTTAAACATTCATAAATATTATGTAAAATAAAAAGCTACATAGATACAACATCTATATAGCTATACTAAGAATTATTCTTGATTTTCATGATTACAAGTATCACAAATTCCATAAAAGAATAGTTTGCGATTTAATATTTTAAAATTTGATAGTTTTTCAGCTTCTCTATCTAAAGCATTTAAGTCTATTCCGTGAAAGTCTTCTACTTTAGAACAATTTATACATTGAACGTGTGCATGATCTGATAAGTTAGAATCATATCTGAAATTTCCCTCACCTACATTGAATTCATTAATTAATTCTACTTCTACTAATGTTTTTAAAGCTTTATATACTGTTGCAAGACTCATTGTAGGATAGTCTTTTTGTAAAGCATTATAAATTACTTCAGCTGAAGGATGATCATAAGTGCTTTGTAAATATTTATAAACCGCTATTCTTTGAGGAGTTAATTTTAATTTCTTTTCTTTAAATATTTTTGTTA
>JBOGAY010000277.1:0-2194 GCA_051655925.1 Sarcina sp.
TTAGATAGCCTTGATTTAAAAACAACAATTAATGGAGATGCTTTAGAAATAATAGTACCTACATTTAGAATAGATGTTGCTATTAGAGAAGATATTGCAGAAGAAGTTGCAAGAATCTATGGATACAATAATATCCCAGCTACTATAATAACAACAAATACACAAAAAGAAGCTAAGAACGAAAAGCAAAAACTTGATGATGTTGTAGTTAATACAATGATTTCATCAGGTATGAATCAATCAATTAGTTATTCATTCGGAAGTGTTAAAGCTTTTGATATGATTAATTTACCAGCAGATTCAGAGCTTAGAAAAGTTGTTAGAATCAAAAATCCACTTGGGGAAGATTTCAGTGTTATGAGAACATCAATCCTTCCTTCAATAATGGAATCACTTGGAAGAAACTATGCTAGAAATAATGAGTATGCAAGATTATTCGAGATTGGTAAAGTTTATATTCCAAACGAAGATGAAAATGAACTTCCAACAGAAAGAAATATTCTTACAATAGGAATGTATGGAGATGTTGATTACTTTGATTTAAAAGGTGTAGTTGAAAACTTATTAGATGCTCTTGGTGTTACTAAGTTTGCATTTAAGAGAGAATCAGAAAATCCAAGTTACCATCCAGGTAAAACAGCAATGCTTACAGTTGGAAAGAATGTTGAAGTTGGAGTTTTAGGGGAAGTTCACCCAGATGTTACAGAAAATTATGGAGTTGATACTTTAGCTTACACAGCAGAACTTGATTTAGATAAATTATATGCTGCTGCAAATACAGAAAAATCATATTCAGTAATAGCTAAATTCCCAGCAGTTACAAGAGATATAGCTCTTTTAGTTGATGATGAAGTTTTAGTTGCTGATATTGAAGATGCTATAAAGAGAGCAGGGCAGCCACTTGTTGAGTCAATTAAATTATTTGACGTTTATAAAGGTGAGCAAATACCAGCAGGTAAGAAGAGTGTAGCTTACGCTATAGTTTATAGAGATCCTAAGAAAACTCTTGATGATAAATCAGTTAATAAAGTGCATGACAAAATCTTAAGAGCTTTAGAGCATAAACTTTCAGCAGAACTTAGATAATAAAAATTATGATGTTTAGAGTGGTATAGTTTTTATTTACAACTAAGATACAAATAGTAGATATATATTTTAAAATTGCTATGTATATGTTAAAATATACATAGCAATTATTATGTAAATAAAAAAACATGTATGTTTTTATTTTAAAGAGGTGGAGTATGGCAACAGTCACTGTAAGAATTAATGGCATGGAGTACAATTTAAAAGGAAAAGAAGATGAAAAGTATTTACATCATCTTGCTAGTTATGTTGAAGATAAATTAAAAGAAATTCTTCGAAAAAATACTAAATTAAGTGTTTCAGCAGCCTCAATTTTGACAGCCATAAACTTAGCAGATGAATCTTTTAAAGATAAGAAAAAATTAACAGAGCTTTTAGAAACTCATGAAATATTAAAAAGAGCGAATAAAAGTGTACAAGAAGAACTTGAAGGAATACAAAAAAAGCATAATATAGCTATAACAACTAAGGATACACAATTAGCTAAAGTTATGGAGGATGTTAAAAAAGGTAATAATGCTATAAAAGCTTTAAATACTTTTAAAATTGAATCACAAAAAACTTTAGAAAGTTTAAAAATAGAGTCTGAAAAAAAATTAATGAGTTTGAAAGCAGAATCAGCACAAAAATTAGAAAGTCTTAAAATAGAATCTGAAAAGAAGCTAGAAGATCTAAAAGTTGAATCAGCTAAAAAGCTTCAAGATTTTAAAATAGAATCTGAAAAAAAATTAGAACTTGAAAAGATTGAATCTAAAGAATTTTTAAAAAGTTTGAAGACTGAATATGAAATAGAAGTTAATAGTTTGAAGGATAAGTATAAAAAAAATCTTGAAGATTCAAAAGTAGAAGTTTTAGATTTGAAAACTAAATTTGAAGATGTTGTTAAAGTTAAAGAAGTTATTGAGAGTGAAAAAAATAGATTAGAAGAAACCAATGCTATTTTAATTCTTGAAAAGCAAAGATTAGAAAAAGATAAGCTTGAACTTCAAGAAGAACTTAATAATGAAATGCAAAGTAGTTCAGCAGTAGAATCTTTAGAAGAGGAAATTGAAAAATTAAAAGAACAATTAGGTTTATTGGAAGCTAAAAATGAAAAAATAACAAATGA
>JBOGAY010000278.1:0-10718 GCA_051655925.1 Sarcina sp.
ATAAATAGAAGATAACTCTATCACATCACCAAATAACGCTTCTATATCATTCTTTATAAAATCATAGCCCTTTTCTATTTTCGTATATTTACTATCTAGCAAAGCTCTAACTATGCTACCTAATTTCTTATTCCCTAAAAGATTATTATTAATTAACGTCTCTATATCTTTTTTTAATTCTTTAAATTCTTTATCTATAACTTTCATACTTAATACTTTTATTTTAAACTCATTTTCTAAAAAGCCACTTCTTATTGTACTATGCAAAAGTTTTCCACCAATACTAACATCTCCAAGAGATGTTATATCTGTAACTGTTGCATTCCCCTTAACAGTAACTCCACAAGAACCATATACATTAAGATTCTCTTCAATATTTCCATTTATAAATACTTCACCATTAAAATTGATATTCCCTGTTTTCAAATCAACATTCATTGGTACATCATATCTCTTTTTCACCTCTATTTTATTTCCTATTTTAGAGTATATTGGCATACCATCTATAGTCGCTATAATATTATTTCCAACTAATTTACATCCACTAACTAAATTTAGTTGAACTTTTTTAATAGGTTTTGCTTCTATTTTAGTTCCTAATATATTTTTGCCATCTTCTCCAATCTTACCTTTAATTATTCTTCCTAATATATCTCCTGCTTTAACACTTTTAATTTTATTTCTATCTAGATAATTTACTTTAGCATCTTCATTCTTAATATTATTATTCTCTAAAAAACTAACTTCTAAAGAATCATCAACAGTAGGGATAGAATTTTTTCCAAGTGCAACAATTGATTCCTTACCATCTATAATTTCACGAAATGATTTATATTGTATTCCATAAATTATAGAGTTTTCTTTCAAATATTTTATAATATCATTTGCACTTAATAACTCTACTTCTAGTATTTCTATACTTTCTTTTTCTAGCAAAAATTCATTTTCAAACTCTTTTTCTTTTATTCTAAAAACTTCTCCCCTTTTATATAGACACTCAAGAGATGCTTTCATATATGTACTATCTGTTTTTAATTTCAATTTTTTTGTAGGCTGTACACTATTCAATCCAACTTCAACAATATCTTCTCTACCAACCATAGCCTCTCTTTTAAATCCAGTATTTACTCTAAGTAAAATCCCTTCCGCTACTTTTAAATGTATCTTTTTAGTATTCGAATTTAAATATATACATTTATCTATATATCTATTAACTTCATCAGTACTATCTAAAATATTAATCCTTTCAAAAGCATTAAATCTTTTATTCTCTGACATAAAATAAAATCCCCCTTAAACCTGCTAGTTAAATAATACCAAATCCACTCAATATTTTCTACAAAATTATGGTTATTTTGCATTTATTTGTTTGTAAATTGTCTAAAAACTTTTTGACTTTATTTTTAACTTTTAATAACTTTAAATTTAAAATTAAATAAAAAAAAGAATGCACTCAATTGAGTACATTCTATATTTTAAAAATTATTCAGCTACATTTTCTTCGTAGTATTTAGTAACTTCTTCAAACTCAGCTTCATCAGGAACTACTAATTCTCCCTCTTCGCCTTCTTCTTTGAATAAGTACATACCTTCTTCTTCTGGGTTGAATACTAAAGCATATCCATTTCCTTTATATTCGAAAGTATCAACGATTTCACAACTAATTATTGTTCCATCTTCTTTTTCTAAATCTACTACCATTGTTTCATAATGCTCGTGTCCACATCCACAATCATCTCCACATCCGTGCTCGTGATCATGTCCTCCACAACATCCGTTTAATTCTTTTTCTGACATAACTTTGTTCCTCCTTATAGGAATATATTATATTCTTATTTTACCCTTAATTGCTATATATTAAAAGGGTTTTAGCAAAATTTATAAAATTTCTTCCTTATAAATAAATCATTTTAAGTCAAACTTCTTATAACAAAAGATTTACTTTTTAACACTTAGAAATGAAGTATCTAAAAATATTCTCAGTTTTTTCATCCACTCCACTCATCATTTCAGGGTGCCACTGCACACCTACAATAACTCTATCATCCTGTTCCCATTCAATAGCCTCAACTATACCATCACTTGCTCTTCCTATAACCTTAAATCCTTTAGCAATATCCTTTATAGATTGGTGATGATATGAGTTTACCATTGCCTCTTCACCTAAGATATCATATAAAAATGAATCTTTTTCAACAATAATTTTATGTGTTGAATACTCAGGCAATGCATCTTGAACATGCTTTACAAAATAACTTTTAGAAAGTGAATTATCTTGATATAAATTCCCGCCATTAACTACATTTATAAGTTGCATTCCTCTACATATACCTAAAATAGGAATTCCTTTTTTCATAGCTTTTTGTATTAACTTTATCTCAAACTCATCACGAAGTGGATGTATTTCTTTAATAAACTTTGTTGAATCTTCATTATAAAATCTAGGTGATACATCATAACCACCACTTATAATAACCCCATCTAAAATTTCAACTTGTCTGTCTAACACCTCATCATTATTACTCACTGGAATAACTATTGGTGTTGCTCCACCTTGTATTATAGAATCCAAATACCCAGAAAATACTCTCTGTTTGCAATATCCTTGAAAATTATCCTTCTCATTTGCTCTTAATATATTTGCTGATACCCCAATTATTTTTCTTCTCATAATAGCCTCCTAAATTTTTAAAATAAATATCCCAATTTTATTTTCTCACTCTGTAACATTCTCATTAGTTGTAAGTTTTAATAAAAAGAGAATTAATTGATTAGCCCTGTTTAAATTCAATTTATAATAGTTCCATTTTCCGCGTTTCTCACTAACAACTAAACCACAACAAATTAAAACTTTCATATGGTGTGATAATGTTGGTTGTGTAAATTGAAAATGTTCTAAAATATCACAAGCACACTTCTCTCCTTTTGATAATATATCTATTATCTCAAGTCTTTTAGGATCTGCTATACACTTCATTATTTTTGAATTTTCTTCATAATAGTTGCTCATTTTCTCTCTCCTTACAATATTATAGGAATATACTGTATTAATTCTCTTTCCCAAATAATAAATCTAAAACCTTCTCCCCAGCAAATCTATTCTTTCCTTTATAAGGGAAACAATGGATATGAATTGCTGGATTAAAATTCATTTCAATTATTGCATGATTATTTTCATTAGCTTTTTCTTTGATATATTTTATCATGATATCTGCCCCAGTTATTTTAGCACCAACAGCTTTCGCTGCTTTTATTGCTATCTTTTTATATGACTCATCCATTTCATCAGTAAAATCTAAACTATCTCCACCTGTGCTTATATTAGAATTCTCTCTAAGATAAACCACTTCATCTTTTCTAGGTACATAAGTAAAATCTTTACCTATTGTATTCTTTAAAAACATCTCTTCAATTTCACTAAGATTAATTTTTTCTAATGGTGTTTTATACCCTTTTCCTCTTAACGGGTCTTGATTTTTAAGTTTTACTAACTCTCTGATTGTTGATTCTCCATCTCCAATAACATTTGCAGGAACTCTGTGTAAAATCCCAACAACTTCATCATCTATAACTAAAAATCTATATTCTTTTCCCTCAACAAACTTTTCTACTAAAATAGAACTATCTGCTGCAAAAGCAATATCTATAGCCTTCTCAAATTCCTCTTTAGTGAAATCATTCTTAAAAATACTTATTCCAATTCCAAAATTAGTATTATTAGGCTTAACAACTATAGCTTCATTTTTATATTTATAAAAAGCTAATTTTGCATCAAGTTCACTTGTATAACTATCCCCCATAGGCACATTAATATTTTTATCTTTTAATACCTTCTTAGTAACAAGTTTATTCTCCATCAAAAGTGCTGTTATATAAGTGTCTTTTCCTGTTTTAGTTGCTTGTTTTACATATTCAACTTTACCATCATACTTTAATTCTATGAAATTCTCTTTTCTATCTAAAACTTTAAATTGTATTCCTCTTTTTATTGCATCTCTAATTAAAATTTGAGTTGATAATTCTAAATCTTCATAACCATAAAGTTTAAACTTACTATTTAAACTTTTTTCCTTATTTCTTCTAGCAATTTCCATAGAATATTCTACATACCCTTTTGCCTCTATTCCTCTTATAACCTCATTAAAAATAGTTTTCTCTGGATTTTTAAATCTATCTTTTGAAACTTCAATAATTCGTTTAAACTCCTCATCCCCTGAGAATAACAATGCAATTAGCTCTTCCATTTTTGCAAGAATATTAAGCCCTGCAACTTCTAAACTTTCTTCTTTTCCCTTAACAGTTACAACCTTAGTATCCTTAGTTAATTTATTAGAATTTCTAATACACTCTTCATGAACTTGCTCTGTATACTCTACATCTTCATCAAATAGCATTAGTAATACAAACATATAAATTAAATTTAATGAATCTTTTGAAATCCCCCACTCACTTGTAGGATCTAAATCTAAAATTCTAATTTCAACATATTGAACTCCTTCATTTAATAAATTATCAAGTGAACTTCCACCAGACACATTCTTAAATCTTATAGAACTGTAGTACTCCTTAGCTGCTTGAATTTCTCCACTCTTAACTAAGTTTTTAATATCATTTACATACTCTAATGGATTTTTATGTGAAATGAAAAAATCAACCTTATTTTTATATCCACAAGCACTATTTCTTACTGATGGTACACCTTCAAACTTATAAGACTCTACTCCTACTTTTTTTGCCTTTTTAACACAACACTCAACATATGTTTCATGGAAAACAGGACTTGCTCCTGTTAAATAATTTAAAAACCATTTATACCTTAAAAAATTTCTTCCAATTTTAAAATAAATCTCATCTTTAAAATCTTTTAAACTTTCTTTGCTTTCACTAAGCTCGTATAATTTTTCTACAACTTCATCTTTAAAAGAAAAATTAAAATGAACTCCACTAATTAATTGCTTTTTAGCACCATACTTATTAACTAACTCTTCTCTATATTGTTTTAATTTCTTATCTTTAAGTTGTGCAACTGGTATTAACTTTTCATCTCTTGGTAATATTGGTGGATTACTTTGTGGCCACAAATATTCATCTCCAAGTTCTGAATTTACTATATTATTTAAATTTTCCATAAAATCATAAACTTCATCTATAGAGTCACAAATTGGTGTAATCATCTCAACTTGGCTCTCTGAAAAATCTCTTGATATATATGGATTATCTTCTTTAAAAATATCGGGATGTTTCTTTAATGATAACTCGCCCTTATTATTAACTCTGATATTTTCTTTTTCTAACCCAAAATTACTTAGTCTTAAAATATTTTCTAAGTTTTCACTTACAAGTTTATTTAATACTTTTTTCATTTGTCCTCATCCTTCCTAAATCTATATTCAATATTGCTTTTCTTTTATCTATTTATATATTACACATATTAATATTCATGATTATCTATATGTACAATATACTATTATCAATATTTATTGTCAATAAATTTAGCTTTCCTCATCTTTATTCTCATCTTCATTTTGATATTTATCTATATATAGATAAAAAGACTAGTTCCGTGGTGGAACTAGTCTTTTGGCTTTTTTCTTCAATCTATATGAACTTTAATTAAAATTCTTGGTTTGCAAGTCTTTTATAACCTTCATATCTGTCTTTTGCATCTTTCTCTGTTTTCTCAAATAGAGATTCTGCATGATCAGGGAATGCTTTAAGAAGTGATGCATATCTAACTTCTCCAAGTAAGAATTCTCTGAAGTCTCCTTTTGGCTCTTTTGAATCAAGGATGAATGGATTCTTACCTTGTTCTTTAAGCATTGGGTTAAATCTGTATAATGACCAGTAACCGCATTCAACAGCCTTCTTAGACTCATCGAATATCATTCCCATACCAGCTTTGATTCCTTGGCTGATACATGGAGCATAAGCGATTATTAATGATGGTCCTTTGTAAGCTTCTGCTTCTGCGATAGCTTTAAGAACTTGGTTCTTATCAGCTCCCATAGAAATTTGAGCTACATATACATAACCATAACTCATAGCCATCATTCCAAGGTCTTTCTTCTTAGTCTCTTTACCTGAAGCTGCGAATTTAGCTACAGCTGCTGTAGGTGTTGACTTAGAACTTTGACCTCCTGTATTTGAGTAGATTTCTGTATCAAATACGAATATATTAATGTCTTCTCCTGAAGCAAGAACGTGGTCAACTCCGCCGTATCCAATGTCATAAGCCCATCCGTCTCCTCCGAAGATCCATTGTGATCTCTTCATAAGGTAATCTTTTTCTTTTAAGATTTCTTGTGCTAATTCACTGTTATTAGCTTCAAGAACTGCTATAACGTTCTCTGCTCTTTCTCTTGTAGCATCTCCGTTATCCATGTTGTTAGCCCAATCTTCTAAGATAGCTTTATCATCAGCTGAAACTGAATCCATTAAAGCTTCTATTTTAGTCTTAAGACCTCTTCTGATTGTTTCTGTAGCTACATGCATTCCAAGTCCAAACTCAGCATTATCTTCGAATAATGAGTTAGCCCAAGCTGGTCCTTGACCTTTTCTATTCTTTGTATAAGGTGTTGCAGGAGCTGATCCTCCCCAGATTGATGAACATCCTGTTGCGTTAGCGATCATCATTCTATCACCGAATAATTGAGTTATAAGTTTAGCATATGGAGTTTCTCCACATCCAGCACAAGCTCCTGAGAACTCGAATAATGGTGTTTCGAATTGACTTCCTTTAAGTGTTGTTTTCTTCATTGGGTTAGCTTTAACTGAAACTTCATCTACACAGTAATCCCAAACTGGTGCTTGCTCAACTTGAGTAGCTTGTGGTTTCATTACTAAAGCTTTATTTGGAGCTGGACAAACTTGAGCACAGTTTGCACATCCTGTACAGTCCATTGGACTTATTGTAATTGTGAAGTTTAATGCTTCTTCTGCTTTAATACCTTTAGCAACTAAGTGTTTTGTATGCTCTGGTGCATTTTTAACTTCTTCATCTGTCATAAGAACTGGTCTTATTGTTGCATGAGGACATACATATGCACATTGGTTACATTGGATACAGTTATCTTCAACCCACTCAGGGATGTTGATTCCGATTCCTCTTTTTTCATAATAAGCTGTTCCTGCTTCAAATGTACCATCTTCATATCCATTGAATGCTGAAACTGGTAATTTATCACCTTGTAAGTTGTTGATTGGCTCAACGATATCTGTGATAAATGCTGGTTTAGCTGAATTTTCTAAGCTTAATGTTTGCTTATCTTCTGCATTTTTCCATGAATCTTTAACTTCTATTTCAACAATAGCTTCGATTCCTTGGTCGATAGCTGCAAAGTTCATATCTACAACTTTTTGACCTTTTTTACCGTATGATGTTACAACAGCTTCTTTTAAGTATTTGATTGCTTCATCAACTGGAATGATATTAGCTAACTTGAAGAATGCTGATTGCATTATCATGTTAATTCTTCCACCAAGGCCAACTTCTTGAGCGATCTTAACAGCGTTTAATGTGTAGAATTTGATGTTATTTTCAGCCATATATCTCTTATAAGCTGCTGGTAACTTAGCTTCTACTTGCTCTGGTGTCCAGATTGTATTTAATAAGAATGCTCCATTCTTTTTAAGTCCTTCTAAAACATCATATTTTTTAACATATGATTGGTTGTGACAAGCGATAAAATCAGCTTGGTTAATTAAGTAAGGTGATTTTATTCTCTTATCTCCAAATCTTAAGTGTGATACTGTTATACCACCTGATTTTTTTGAATCATAAGCGAAGTATCCTTGAGCGTACATATCTGTGTGATCACCGATAATCTTAATAGCACTCTTATTTGCTCCAACTGTTCCGTCTGATCCAAGACCCCAGAATTTACATGATTTTGTTCCTTCTGGAATTGTATTAACTTCTTCAGCCCATGCTGGAACTTCTAATGAAGTGTTAGTAACATCATCTACGATTGATAATGTGAATGCATCTTTTGAATTTTCTTTTTTAAGGTTTTCATATACTGCTATGATATCTTTAGGTAATGTATCTTTTGAACCTAATCCAAATCTACCACCAATAATTTTAGGTGCATTTGCATCTCCGTAGAATGCATTTCTTACATCTAGAAGTAATGGTTCTGCAGCTGATCCTGGTTCTTTTGTTCTATCTAAAACAGCTATACTCTTAACTGTACTTGGGATAGCTTTCTTTAATCTTTCTACTGAGAAAGGTCTAAATAATCTTACTTTAACAAGACCAACTTTCTCTCCTTTTGCATTTAAATAATCAACAGTTTCTTCTAAAAGCTCTGTAACTGAACCCATACCAACGATTATTCTATCAGCATCTGGTGCTCCATAGTAATCGAAACAGTTGTACTCTCTACCTGTTAATTTAGTAATTTCTTTCATGTATCCTTCAACTATTTCAGGAATCTCATTATAGAACTTATTAGCTGCTTCTCTTCCTTGGAAGTAGATATCAGGGTTTTGTGCTGTACCTCTAGTAACTGGGTTATTAGGGTTTAAAGCATTCTTTCTGAAATTATCAACTAAACTCATATCTAATAAGTTTTTAAGTTCATCATAATTTAAAACTTCAATCTTTTGTACTTCGTGTGATGTTCTGAATCCATCAAAGAAATTAACAAAAGGAATTCTTGATTTAAGAGTTGCAAGATGAGCTACTGGAGAAAGGTCCATAACTTCTTGTACTGATCCTTCTGCAAGCATTGCAAATCCTGTTTGTCTAGCTGCCATAACGTCTTGGTGATCACCAAATATACTTAATGATGATGCTGCTAACGCTCTAGCTGAAACGTGGAATACGCATGGTAATAATTCCCCTGCAATTTTATACATGTTTGGCACCATAAGAAGTAATCCTTGTGATGCTGTGAATGTTGTTGTTAAAGCTCCTGCTTGTAATGAACCGTGAACAGCTCCTGCTGCACCACCTTCTGATTGCATTTCTACAACTTTAACTCTTTCACCAAATATATTTTTCTGACCTTTTGCACTCCATTCATCAACATGCTCTGCCATTGGTGATGATGGTGTAATTGGGAATATAGCTGCTACATCTGTGTAAGCATAAGCAACGTGAGCTGCTGCTGTATTACCGTCCATAGTCTTCATTTTTCTTTTTACCATTTGACGACACCTCTTTCTTTAACTTTAAAATAACGTAAATAACTTAATTTTTTATCTTTTGTTTTAACCTTAATCCATAAACTTTACTACTTAATTAAGCTAGTCAAAACTTTGAAAAACTCATTAAAATTTAATTTAATTAAAGTAGTTTCTATAATATGCCCAAAGTTTTCACTATAATATAAATATATATCTTTAAAGGTAGATTTATCAAATCCCAAATTCGTAAATTTTCCCCTGAATTCGCCAATTATTCTATATTTAATTCACTTTGCATTGTTTTATCTTAAACATTCATTTTCTACTGATAACAATTATTTGTTATTGATATGCTTTATCAATTCACAGCATTTTTAATAACATTTATAATATTATCTATTCCATTGCCTTGACCACCTTTAGTCATATTCTCTATATAAAGATTTTTATTTCTATATAATTCCTTTAATTTAGACTCTAGTAACTCTTTGTTTAATTCCTCTTCTTCTATAACCATTGAATATCCTGAATTTTTAAATGATTTTGCATTTAAAACCTGATCTCCTCTTGAAGCTTTAGCTGATAAAGGTATTAATATATGTGGTTTTTTAAGTGCTAGTAATTCAAATATAGCATTTGCTCCAGCTCTTGATACAACAAAATCTGTATAAGCCATTAAATCTGGTAATTCATCTGAAATATACTCAAATTGTAAATATCCTTCCTTCCCTTTTAAGCTTTCGTCTAAATTATTCTTCCCACAAAGATGAATAATATTAAACCCAATTAATAAATTATCTAAATTTTCTCTTATAGAATCATTTATAACTTTTGAACCAAGACTTCCTCCTATTATAAGAAGTACAGGTTTCTTTTTAGCAAAATTACAAAACTCTCTTCCCTTTTCTTTATCGCCTTGTAAAA
The DNA here is from genome assembly GCA_051655925.1 of Sarcina sp. GTDB lineage: Bacteria > Bacillota > Clostridia > Clostridiales > Clostridiaceae > Sarcina. The sequence continues at coordinate 10,054 of JBOGAY010000278.1, forward strand.
GTTCTTCTCTTATAGGTGTTCCTGTTAGTATTCCATTATCACCTTTTATATGTTTTAAACTCTCTGGGAATGTAACACATAATTTATCACAAAATGGCATTGCAAGTTTATTTGCAAGACCAGGTGTAAAATCTGATTCATGTGAAACAACAGGTATCTTTTTCATTGATGCTGCTATTATTACTGGTACAGTAACAAATCCACCTTTTGAAAATACTACATCCGGTTTTTCTTTCCCTAAAATTCTTAATGCATCTCCAATTCCTTTAACAACCTTTAATGGGTCAGTAAAATTTTTCAGATCAAAATATCTTCTAACTTTACCTGATGATATTTTATAATATGGTATACCTTCTTTTTCTATTATTTCTTTTTCGATACCTTTTTTACTTCCTATATATTTTATCTCAAATCCAAGTTCTCTAAGTTTCGGCATTAATGCTATGTTAGGTGTAACATGCCCTGCTGATCCTCCACCTGTCATTATAATCTTATATTTACTCAAATTTTTTCACTCCTTAAAAGTAATTTGTTAATTATCTAGCTTTTATCCAATCGCTAGTGTCTTTAATTATAACTATCTAAAATATTAAATAAAATTTGTACGCCCTAAATATTCATAGTTTATCTGCTAAATCAGGTCTTTTAATGCTTCTATCTTCTCT
>JBOGAY010000279.1:0-2813 GCA_051655925.1 Sarcina sp.
AACATAATAAAACTTACTCCAAAGCTTGCTAACAAATTATTCACAAAATCTACAATGTTTTCTGATAGACTTCCTATAGGTGATAATGCCAATATTATTAAAATAATTCCTAAAACAAATAAACTTATTGTAAGTTTATTAAAATACTTATTTTTCATTTATTATTCTCCCCCTGTACAAGTTTATTATTTAAATATAAATTATATCTAATAAAATCTATATCGTAAACAATATAAATTTGTGTATTATTTAAAGTAATCCCTAGACAATACATAAAAATTTTGTATTTTTTGACGCTTTTTAAAGGTTATTCTTGCTATTTTTACACAAATATTGTATTATTAATTATAAGTATTCTTAATAATACAAACGTGAAAAATATTTAAGGAGTGTTCAAAATGATAAAATATTATGTAAGAGTATCAACAGTAGAACAAAAATTAGATAGACAATTATTAGCTTATGATAAAGCAGATATTATTTATAGTGATAAAGTATCTGGAAAAGATAGAGATAGACCTCAATTAAAAGCTATGTTAGAAGGTTTAGAAAAAAATGATGTTGTTGTTGTTAAATCTTTAGATAGATTAAGTCGTAGTACCATAGACTTGCTTGAAATAACTCAAGAAATAGAAAATAAAGGTGCTATTTTAAAAATCATAGATAAAGATATTGATACAAGCACACCTACAGGAAAATTCTTTTTAACTATAATTGGAGCAGTAGCAGAACTAGAAAGAGAAAATATACTTCAAAGAATTAAAGAAGGAATATCCATTGCTAAAGAAGAGGGGAAGTACAAAGGAAGAAAAAAAGGAAGCATAGAATTAAAAGGTGATAGTTTAGATAGATTTATTAAATTTTATAAAAAAGGTTTCAATAAAACTGATCTAGCAAAAGAATTTGGAGTTCCAAGAGCTACTGTCTATAGATGGGAAAAAGTTTTAAAAGAAAGAGGAGAACTATAATTAATTAAATATAAGTAATGATAAAATTGGAGGAATGATGAATAATTATTTTAATTTTGTTGAAAAAAACCATCTTAGAACAATCAAATTAGATGACAATGTAAAACATAAATATTATATTGATTTAAATAATATATCAGAAAGTTGGACTGGTAGAGTAGATGCCTTATTCACAAATACATTTATTCAAGAGTCTGTTCATTTATTAGTAAATTCAATTTCTCTTTTTGAAAGTGGATACTTTGATTGTGCTTATTATTCTTTAAGACAATCATTAGAAGTTTCTACTACTATGAACTATTTATTGGAGCTAAATCCAGAAGTCAGAGAAAAAAAAATTCTTGATTGGAAAACACAACAAGATTTTCCTATGAGTGGTCAAATGCTTAGTTTCCTAAAAAAAAATCAGGATATATATTACGACATGTTTAATAATATGAAAGATTATTTTTTGAAATTAGAAGAAACCAAAAAGAAGCTTAATAAATTTGTTCATAAACAAGGATATAAATATCTTTATATAACAAGAAATAGTCCTTTAAATAAAAAAAATGATGTTAATTATTATTTAGAAGAATTTACTGAGTACCTAAAAATATGTATTGGGGCTATTGCTGTATTTAGGCTAGGAATAGACCCAATGCCTGTATTACTTATGAATGAAGAAATATATTATAGAATTTCGGATCAAATGACTAAAGCATTCAGTGAGAATTTTGTAGAAGAATACATTGGTATGGAACATATCAATAATTATATGAAAACTCAAATATACTCAACTCATTATGACTCTATTATAAAAGAAGAAAAACTAGAAAAATGGGTCAAAGCCGTAACGCAAGATAATTATATTAATAAAAATATGATTACTGAAATATTAAAACAAAAACATCTTTTGAGTAGACAAGAATATCTTGGTGTAACTCTTTGTGGACTTATTGAAAATATTTCAAAAATATATACTTATGATGGACTTGGTATGTATTTTACTAGCTTAGAAACCGTAAGAAAAAAAATGTCATGGAATACTAAATTCTTCTTTGACCTAAAACAAGAAAAAAATCCTATTAATTATTCTTTTGACGAAGCTTATATCTCATACTTTAAATTTGAAGATGATTTAGATATATTTTTAGAACATAATAAAATCTTAACCGAAGACGAAATAAAAATGATTAAAACTATAAAAATTAATAATTAAAGTTACTGCTGTTAAAGAGGTTATAAACCTCTTTTTTTATTTAACTTTCAAAAGATATTATATTTTCGTAATAAAAAATTACTAGAATAAAGCTCTTGTAACTTACTTTTTTTCTTAAATTTATAAAAAAAAATAATTTTTTTCAAAAAAGGTGTCACTAGAGACACCTTTTTTTGCAGATATATAGAAAGTGATATTTTTTTTAATCATAACCCCATAAAAAAATACCACTAAAAATCAAGAAAAAGATATTTTGAAGGAGGAATTTTTATGTTTAAAAAAATTAATGAGGAAAAAAAGAAGCTTACTATTGAAATGGAGCCAGAACTTGCAAAACAATTAAAAGAAATTTCAAAAAAATTAAATACAACTCAAAGAAGCTTTATTGAAATAGCAATAAAAAAATTAATTGATGAAGTGGGTGAACACAATCTGTAATTATGAAAATAGATAAAATTGAGCAAACTGTAAATATGGAAAATGCAAATATAAATTTCCAAATGAAAAATATAGATTTTACCATTACACCTACTGGAGATAACAAAGCAATTTTAAAAACTAATCCAGGGAAAACTTTAAATAACGGACTTAATCTAGGAGCAGAACCAAACGAAGCAAAAGAAATAAATAATAAAATATTGGAG
>JBOGAY010000280.1:0-14936 GCA_051655925.1 Sarcina sp.
GAACTTCATCATAGTGATCAAACTCCATTGAGTATGTTCCTCTACCTTGAGTTCTTGATCTTAAAGCTGTTGCATATCCGAACATTTCTGAAAGTGGGATAAATGTGTTAACAACTTGTGCTCCACCTCTAGCTTCCATTCCTTCGATTCTACCTCTTCTTGAGTTAGCATCTCCGATAACGTCTCCCATGTACTCTTCTGGTACAACTATTTCAACTTTCATGATTGGCTCAAGTAATACTGGACTTGCTTTTTGCATAGCACTTTTGAATGCCATTGATCCAGCAATTTTGAATGCCATTTCTGATGAGTCAACTTCGTGGTATGATCCATCATATAATTTAACTTTGAAGTTTATAACTGGGTATCCAGCGATAATACCACTTTGTGAAGCTTCTTGAATTCCGTTGTCAACAGCTGGAATATATTCTCTTGGAATTGATCCTCCTGTTACAGCATTTTCAAATTCATATTCTCCATCGTGAGGCATCATAACGATCTTACAGTGACCGTATTGTCCTTTACCACCTGATTGCTTAGCATATTTAGCTTCAGCATTAACTTCATTTCTGATTGTCTCTTTGTAAGCAACCTGAGGTGCTCCAACGTTACATTCAACTTTGAATTCTCTTTGTAATCTGTCAGCGATGATATCTAAGTGAAGCTCACCCATACCAGCGATGATTGTTTGACCTGTTTCTTGATCTGTCCAAGTCTTGAATGTTGGGTCTTCTTCAGCTAATTTAGCTAAAGCTAATCCCATTTTTTCTTGACCAGCTTTTGTCTTAGGCTCAATAGCAACTGAGATAACTGGCTCTGGGAATTCCATACTTTCTAAGATAATTGGTGTAGCTTCATCACATAAAGTATCACCTGTTATAGTGTTCTTTAATCCGATAACTGCTCCTAATTCTCCTGCTTCTAATGATTCAACTTCCTCTCTTGAGTTAGCATGCATTTTAACAAGTCTTCCGATTCTTTCTTTCTTACCTTTTGATGAGTTAAGAACATATGAACCACTTGTTAATACTCCTGAGTAAACTCTTGTAAATGCTAATTTACCAACGAATGGGTCTGTAGCAATTTTAAATGCTAATGCTGCTAATGGAGCATCATCTGAAGCTTCTCTTGAATCTTCGTTTCCATCTAAATCTGTTCCTGAAACAGCTTTAATGTCTAATGGTGATGGTAAGAAATCAACAACTCCGTCGATCATTCTTTGAACACCTTTGTTTTTATATGATGATCCACAAATAACTGGAACGATTTCGTTAGCTATTGTAGCTCTTCTTAAGGCAGCTTTTAACTCTTCTTCTGTTAATTCTTCACCTTCAAGATATTTCATCATTAACTCTTCATCAGTCTCTGCTATAGCATCGATCATCATTGTTCTATATTCTTCAGCTTGCTCTTGTAATTCAGCTGGGATTTCTCCTTCGAATATATCTTGCCCTAAATCATCATTGTAGATTATAGCTACATTTTTGATTAAGTCAATCATTCCTTGGAACTCTTGCTCTTTTCCTATTGGAATTTGAATAGCAACAGCATTTGTTCTTAATCTATCTCTTACTGAATTGATACAGTTAAAGAAGTCTGCTCCTGTAGCATCCATCTTATTTACATATATCATTCTTGGAACTCCATATTTATCTGCCTGTCTCCAAACTGTTTCAGTTTGAGGCTCAACTCCACTCTTAGCATCTAATACAGTAACAGCACCATCAAGTACTCTTAATGATCTTTCAACCTCTACTGTAAAGTCTACGTGTCCTGGAGTATCGATTATGTTTAACTCATAACCTTTCCATTCACATGTTGTAGCTGCAGAAGTAATTGTTATACCTCTTTCTTGCTCTTGAACCATCCAGTCCATTGTTGCAGCACCTTCGTGTGTTTCACCTATTTTATGATTTCTACCTGTGTAGAAAAGTATACGCTCTGTTGTTGTTGTTTTACCAGCATCAATATGAGCCATTATTCCGAAGTTACGGAATTTTTCTAATGGGTATTTTCTTGCCATTGGAATTTCCTCCTCTCAATCTATGGTTATTTTTAAATTCAACAAAACTGTTTTGGCTTCACCAAAACAGCTTTGTAGTTAATATTAGTATCTGTAGTGAGCGAATGCTTTGTTAGCTTCTGCCATTTTGTGAGTATCTTCTCTCTTCTTAACAGCTGCTCCTGTATTATTAGCTGCATCTAATATTTCTGCTGCTAATCTTTCTCTCATATACTTTTCGCCTCTTTTTCTAGTAGCTATAAGTAACCATCTTAAACCTAAAGTTTGTCTTCTCTCTGGTCTTACTTCTATTGGAACTTGGTAGTTAGCACCACCTATTCTTCTAGCTTTAACTTCTAGTAAAGGCATGATGTTGTTTAATGCTTCCTCGAAAACTTCGATAGCATCTTTTCCTGACTTCTCAGCTATGATTTCAAAAGCATCGTAAACTATTTTTTGAGCTACTCCCTTTTTACCATCTAACATTACTCCATTAACTAACTTTGTAACTACTACTGATTTGTACATTGGATCTGGTAATACTTCTCTTTTTGCAATATGTCCTTTTCTTGGCACTTTTCTTCCCTCCTTAACATTTTTAATTTAAGTTCATCGGTACTCGACATAACTTGAATTACTATTTGTCGTAAAGTGCATGCTTCTATCTATATAAACTATAATTTAATCTTTATAAAATGAAGTCATCGCACTCAAACTAAGTTTAAGCTAAAATATTATTTTTGCTTAGGTCTCTTAGCACCGTACTTTGATCTTCCTTGCATTCTGTTAGCTACTCCAGCTGAGTCTAATGCTCCTCTGACAATATGGTATCTAACACCAGGAAGGTCTTTTACTCTTCCACCTCTTATAAGAACAACGCTGTGCTCTTGTAAGTTGTGACCTACACCTGGAATGTAAGCTGTAACTTCGAATCCGTTTGTTAATCTAACTCTGGCAACTTTTCTTAAAGCTGAGTTAGGTTTCTTAGGAGTTTGAGTTTTAACTACTGTACATACCCCTCTTTTTTGTGGACACTCTTTAAGTGCTGGTGCAGTTGATTTAGACACTAATGTCTTTCTGCCTTTTCTTACTAATTGGTTAATTGTTGGCATACTTTTCACCTCCTGATTATTTTATAACATTCTATATATAAATATGATGTTAACGCGATTAATTAAGTATAAGTGCAACTGATGCTTTTACATCTATATCACACATTAAACCTAGTTTCTTCATAGTACTAACATATATAATGTCAATACTTTTTGTTTTTGCTATCTCAACAATAGGTGCTACTAATTTCTTATTAGCATCTATTGCTACATAAAGAATTTTTCCTTTATCATGTTGGATAGCTTTTGATGATTGTTTTATACCAATCACTTTATTTTCAAAAAGTTTTTCTACCATTATTATCTCCTCAAATTTACTAATAAACTCACTCGAAATCTATCGAGTTCAGTAGATAAATTAAATCTAGTAGTACTTTTTGCTATTCACACAAATTGTATTTTATCATTTTAAAATACCTATGTCAATAAATTAATATATTATTCTTCGATGATGTTAACTACTTCATCTTCTTCTAAATCAGTATCTGTATTTAACTTAACTGATCTATATTTCATCATACCTGTACCAGCTGGAATTAACTTACCAATAATAACATTTTCTTTTAATCCTATTAATGGGTCAATTTTTCCTTTAATAGCTGCATCTGTAAGAACTCTTGTTGTTTCTTGGAATGATGCTGCTGATAAGAAACTATCTGTAGCAAGTGATGCTTTAGTAATACCAAGTAATACTTGGTCCCCTTTAGCTGGTTCTCCACCTAAAGCTTCAACTCTTTCATTTTCTCCATGGAAATCAAACATATCTATCATTACACCTGGTAATAAATCAGTATCTCCTGATTCTGTTACTTTAATTTTTCTAGTCATTTGTCTTACTACAACTTCTAAGTGTTTATCATTGATGTCAACCCCTTGAAGTCTATAAACCTTTTGAACTTCTGAAAGAAGATAATGTCTAGCTCCTTCAACACCTTTAATAGCCATGATATCATGTGGGTTAACTGAACCTTCTGTTATTTCATCTCCAGCTTCAATAGGATTACCATCAAATACTCTTAATCTTGATCCAAATGGAATATCATAAGTGTATTCTTCTCCATCAGCAGTCATAACATAAACAATTTTTTTCTTCTTAGTTTCTTCAACTCTAACTGTACCTGTAACTTCACTTACTATAGCTAATCCTTTAGGCTTTCTTGCTTCAAATAGCTCTTCAACCCTTGGAAGACCTTGAGTAATATCCGCTCCAGCAACTCCTCCTGTATGGAAAGTTCTCATTGTAAGCTGAGTTCCTGGCTCACCGATTGATTGAGCAGCAACTATACCAACAGCTTCTCCAATATTAATCTTATCTGCTGTTGCCATATTCATTCCATAACACTTAGAACATACACCAAATTTAGATTTACATCTAAATACTGATCTAATTTTAACTTTTTCAATTCCACTTTCAGCAACTTTAGCAGCAGCCTCTGATCCCATATAAGTATCATTAGGAACTAATAATTCCCCTGTAGTTGGATGATAAATATCCTCAGCTGAATATCTACCTGTTAATCTTTCTTCTAATCCTTCGATAGTTTCTGTACCCTCTTTAATTTCAGCTACATACATACCATCATCTGTGAAACAGTCTTCTTCTCTTACTATAACATCTTGGCTTACGTCAACAAGTCTTCTTGTTAAGTATCCTGAGTCAGCAGTTTTAAGAGCTGTATCGGCGTTACCTTTTCTAGCTCCGTGAGTAGATATAAAGTACTCTGACACGTCAAGTCCTTCTCTAAATGAAGCTCTGATTGGTTGCTCGATGATTTTTCCTGAAGGAGCAGCCATAAGTCCTCTCATCCCTGCAAGCTGTTTGATCTGTGATTTAGATCCTCTGGCTCCAGAGTCTGCCATCATAAAGATTGGGTTGAATTTATCAAGGCTATCCATTAATGTGTTCGCAACTTCTTCAGTTGTATTAGTCCATTTTTCGATAACTCTTTCATATCTTTCTTCATCTGAGATAAGACCTCTTCTGTACATCTTTTCAATCTTTTCAACAGTTTCTTCAGCTTCGTTAAGTAAATCATACTTCTTAGCTGGTACTATCATGTCTGAAGCAGCTACTGTAACAGCGCCGATTGATGAATAGTGATATCCTGTTGCTTTAATGTTATCTAACATTACTGATGTCTTAGTAGGTCCATGTTTTAAGTAACACTTATCTATTAATTTACCTAAGCTCTTCTTAGTTATTAAGAAGTCTACTTCTAGGTTAAACATTTCATTTTCATCTTCTCTATTTACAAAACCTAAATCTTGTGGAATAGCTTCGTTGAATATAATTTTACCTGCTGTAGTATTAATGATTCCTGATTTAAGCTCACCATCAATCATCTTTTCTACTTTAACTTTGATTTTAGCATGAACAGCTATTTGTTTTAATTGGTATGCCATTATAACTTCATCAAAGCTTGAGAAACTTCTACCTTCTCCTTCTGAACCATCTTTATCCATTGTTAAGTAGTAAGTTCCAAGAACCATATCCTGTGTAGGTACACATACTGGCTTACCATCTGAAGGTTTCATGATGTTTCCAGCAGCTAACATTAAGAATCTAGCCTCTGCTTGAGCTTCTACTGATAACGGTACGTGAACAGCCATTTGGTCTCCATCAAAGTCAGCGTTATAAGCTGTACATACTAATGGGTGAAGTTTAATAGCTCTACCTTCAACTAATACAGGTTGGAATGCTTGAATTCCAAGTCTGTGAAGTGTAGGCGCACGGTTAAGTAATACTGGATGATCTGCAATAACTTCTTCTAAAACATCCCATACTTGTGGCATTACTCTTTCAACTAATCTCTTAGCATTTTTAATATTGTGTGAGATACCATCTTCAACTAACTTCTTCATTACGAATGGTTTAAATAATTCTAAAGCCATTTCTTTTGGAAGTCCACATTGGTACATTTTTAATTCAGGTCCAACAACGATAACTGATCTTCCTGAATAGTCAACCCTCTTACCAAGAAGGTTTTGTCTAAATCTACCTTGCTTACCTTTTAACATATCTGATAATGATTTAAGTGGTCTGTTACCAGGACCTGTTACTGGTCTTCCTCTTCTACCGTTATCTATTAAAGCATCGACTGCTTCTTGAAGCATTCTTTTCTCATTTCTAACGATTATATCAGGAGCACCTAAATCTAATAACTTCTTAAGTCTATTATTTCTATTAATAACTCTTCTATATAAATCATTTAAGTCAGATGTTGCAAATCTTCCACCATCTAATTGAACCATTGGTCTTAAATCTGGTGGTATTACTGGGATTACATCCACAATCATCCACTCAGGTTTATTTCCTGATTTTCTAAATGATTCTACAACTTCAAGCCTTCTTATTATTCTTACTTTCTTTTGACCTGTGCTTTGTTTTAACTCTTCCTTAAGCTCTACTGAACCTCTTTCTAAATCAATTTCAGCAAGAAGCTTCTTAACAGCTTCTGCACCCATAGCAGCTTCAAAGTTTTCTTCACCGTATTTATCACAAGCTTCTCTGTACTCTTTTTCGTTAAGAAGTTGTTTCTTTAATAATCCTGTTTCTTTAGGATCTATTACGATATATGAAGCAAAGTATAATACTTTCTCTAAAGATCTAGGTGACATATCAAGGATTAATCCCATTCTTGATGGAATACCTTTGAAATACCATATATGTGATACTGGAGCAGCAAGTTCGATGTGACCCATTCTTTCTCTTCTTACTTTAGATTTAGTCACCTCAACTCCACATCTATCACAAACTACACCTTTATATCTAACTCTTTTATATTTTCCACAGTGACATTCCCAGTCTTTAATTGGTCCAAATATTCTCTCACAGAAAAGACCATCTCTCTCTGGTTTTAAAGTTCTATAGTTTATTGTTTCAGGTTTTTTAACCTCACCTCTAGACCAATTTCTAATTTGCTCTGGAGATGCTAACCCTATTTGTAAAGCATCAAAATTATTTAATTCAAACAAGGGTGTATCCTCCCTTCATATTAATGTGTTAGTTTAAGAATCCCCTACTAAAAAAGTTTAGTAGGGGAATATTCTTTTTTAGAATACCTTCTGCTAGTCAAGGTCAGCAGAATTAACCTTGTATATATAAGAAATTAATTTTATTCGTCGAAATCTTCAAGTTCTAAGTCAGCATTAAAATCTTCCATTTCTAGAGTATCATAATCAACTTCTTCTTCTTCGATTTCTGTTTCATCTATATAACTATCATCAACTTCTGACTCAGTAGCAACTACTGTATCTTCATTTCCTTCGATATTAACTTCTAAATCTGCAATATCATCTTCTATTGATTCTTTAAGTTTTACTTCCTCTTGTGAGTCATTTAAAACTCTAACATCTAAGCATAATGCTTGAAGCTCTTTAATAAGAACTTTGAATGATTCAGGAACTCCTGGTTCTGGGATATTTTCACCTTTAACGATTGCTTCATAAGTTTTAACTCTACCTACAACGTCGTCTGACTTAACTGTAAGTATTTCTTGTAAAGTATGAGCAGCTCCGTAAGCTTCTAAAGCCCAAACCTCCATCTCTCCGAATCTTTGACCACCAAATTGAGCCTTACCTCCAAGTGGTTGTTGTGTAACTAATGAGTATGGTCCTGTTGATCTAGCATGAATTTTATCGTCAACTAAGTGAGCAAGTTTAAGAATATACATTATTCCAACTGTTACTCTGCTATCGAATTCATCACCAGTTCTACCATCTCTTAAACTTGTTTTTCCATCAGCATTGTATCCTGCTTCTTCTAAGTGCTTTTCAATATCTTCTTCTGTAGCACCATCGAATACTGGAGTAGCAATATGCCATCCTAATGCGCTTGCAGCCCATCCTAAGTGAACCTCAAGTACCTGACCGATGTTCATACGAGATGGAACCCCTAGTGGGTTAAGACAAATTTGTAATGGTCTACCATCTGGTAAGAATGGCATATCTTCTTCTGGTAATACTCTTGAGATAACCCCTTTGTTACCATGACGTCCAGCCATCTTATCTCCAACTGATATTTTTCTTTTTTGAGCGATATAACATCTTACTAATTCATTTACTCCTGGTGATAACTCATCCCCATTCTCTCTTGTAAACACTTTAACATCAACGATTATACCTGCTTCTCCGTGAGGAACTCTTAATGAAGTATCTCTTACTTCTCTAGCTTTCTCACCGAATATAGCTCTAAGTAATCTCTCTTCAGCTGTTAACTCCGTTTCACCTTTAGGTGTAACTTTACCAACAAGAATATCTCCTGATCTTACTTCAGCTCCTATTCTTATTATACCTCTTTCATCGATATCTTTAAGAGCATCTTCACTTACATTTGGAATATCTCTTGTGATTTCTTCAGGTCCTAATTTAGTATCTCTAGCTTCACATTCGTATTCCTCTATGTGAATTGATGTAAATACGTCTTCTCTAACTAACTCTTCCGAGATAAGCATAGCATCTTCGTAATTATATCCTTCCCATGTAATGAATCCCATTCTTATGTTTTTACCTAAAGCTATTTCTCCTAAATCTGTTGAAGGTCCATCTGATAAAACTTGCCCTTTAGCAACTTTTTCACCTTTATCAACGATAGGTCTTTGGTTAATACATGTACCTTGGTTACTTCTCTTGAATTTAAGAAGTCTATATACATCTATTCCTCCGTCAAGATCTCTCTTAACTCTAATTTCATTTGCACTTACATAATCAACAGTACCTGCATTCTTAGCTTTTGGTAAAACTCCTGAGTCAACCGCAGCTCTAAACTCGATTCCTGTACCAACTATTGGTGCTTGTGGTTTTAATAATGGAACTGCTTGACGTTGCATGTTAGATCCCATAAGAGCTCTTGAAGCATCATCATTCTCAAGGAATGGTATCATTGCTGTAGCAACAGATACTAATTGTCTTGGAGAAACATCCATTAAATCTATATCTTGTCTAGGAACAACTACTACTTCTTCTCTAATTCTAGCAGTAATTCTTTCATCTAAGAAACTTCCATCTTCATTAAGTACTTCATTAGCTTGTGCTATTAAGTAAGTATCTTCTTCATCAGCTGTAAAGTATCTAATTTCATTAGTTACTATACCTTTTTCTTTGTCTACTACTCTATATGGTGTTTCCATGAATCCATATTCATTAACTTTAGCATATGTTGCTAATGAGTTGATAAGACCGATGTTTGGTCCCTCTGGTGTTTCAATTGGACACATTCTTCCATAATGAGAATAGTGAACGTCTCTTACTTCGAATCCAGCTCTTTCTCTTGAAAGTCCTCCAGGTCCTAAAGCAGATAATCTTCTCTTATGAGTTAACTCTGATAATGGGTTAGTTTGATCCATGAACTGAGATAACTGTGAGCTACCGAAGAATTCTTTTATAGCAGCAGCAACTGGTCTTATATTAATTAATTGTTGAGGTGTTATTGATTCTTGGTCTTGAATAGTCATTCTTTCTTTAACTACTCTTTCCATTCTTGATAAACCAATTCTAAATTGATTTTGAAGTAATTCTCCAACACTTCTTAATCTTCTATTTCCTAAGTGATCTATATCATCTTTATCACCTATTCCATATACAAGACCTAATTCATAACTTATAGTAGCAAATATATCATCTTTGATTATATGCTTAGGTATAAGTCTGTTTACATTTTTCTTTAATTCAGCTTTTAATTCAGCCTCATCTGATACAGTGTCTAATATCTCTTTAAGAGTTGGGTAATGCACTAATTCTCTTATTTTTAAGTCTGATATATCAAAGTTTATATACTTATGTATATCTACGAAGTGGTTACCTATAGCTCTTATAACTCTATCTTCTACTAAAAGATCAACTGAGTTGATACCAGCATTTTGTATTTCTTCTGATACTTCTCTTGATATCTTTTCACCTTTAGCAACAAGAATTTCTCCTGTTGAAGGGTCAATGATATCTTCAGCAGCAATTTTATTAGCTATTCTTAAGCTTATAGCTAATTTTTTATTAAATTTGTATCTACCAACTTTTGATAAATCGTATCTTTTAGCATCAAAGAATAAAGAATCAATAAGTGAAACAGCACTATCAACTGTAGGTGGTTCACCTGGTCTTAATCTCTTATAGATTTCAAGTAAAGCTTCTTCTTTTGTCTTTGTATTATCTTTTTCGATACTAGCTTTAAATCTTTCTTCTTCACCAAAGTAATCTAATAATTCTTGGTCACTTCCAAGACCCATTGCTCTAGCAAGGATTGATATAGGAAGTTTTCTTGTTTTATCTATTCTTACATAGATTATATCGTTAGAATCTGTTTCATATTCTAACCAAGCACCTCTATTAGGAATTACTGTAGCACCGAATAATTTTTTACCATTCTTGTCTACGCTTGAATTGTAGTAAACTCCTGGTGATCTAACTAATTGAGATACAATAACTCTCTCAGCACCATTTATGATGAAAGTTCCTTGTTCTGTCATTAGTGGGAAATCTCCCATGAACACCTCTTGTTCTTTTATTTCTCCTGTCTCTTCATTTTGAAGTCTTACAGTAACTTTTAAAGGAGCTGCATATGTAGCATCTCTCTCTTTACATTCTTCTACTGTGTACTTGATATTATCCATATCAAGATTATAACCTACGAACTCTAGTACTAAGTTTCCTGTAAAGTTTGCAATAGGATTGATATCATCAAAAACCTCTTGTAAACCAGCTTCTAAAAACCAGTGATAAGAATCTAACTGAACCTCGATTAAGTTAGGCATTTCAGCTACATCTTTGACTTTAGCAAAGCTCATTCTAGTTCTTTTTCCAACTTGGATAGGATGTACCATCAACATTCACCCCTCGTATAAAATAAAATAACCCAAAAGCGCACTTTCCCTAAGGACTTTAGCTTTCGGACTGCATACAATATCATCTTTTTAGTATAACCAAAAAATTAAATTTTATTCATAAAATTCTAAATTTTGCGTATACTTATCTACAATAATAATACATTTAATTATAGTACCATAGCACTTGTTTTCTGTCAACTGTACGATAATTAAATATTCCTAAAAAAAAAGAGGTACTATTAAGCACCTCTTATTTTGTAAATATTGGATTAAAGTAGTTCTTATTTGAACTCTACTTCAGCTCCAACTTCAGCTAATTTAGCTTTCATTTCTTCAGCAGCATCTTTAGCTACAGCTTCTTTGATTGTTTTAGGAGCTCCATCAACTATTTCTTTAGCTTCTTTTAATCCTAATCCTGTAAGTTCTCTTACAACTTTGATTACTTTGATTTTGCTTGATCCAGCGTTTGTTAATACTACGTCAAACTCTGATTTCTCTTCAGCAGCAGCAGCTCCAGCTGCTCCAGCTACAGCTACAGGAGCAGCAGCGCTTACTCCGAACTCTTCTTCACAAGCTGTTACTAACTCGTTTAATTCTAAAACTGTCATATTTTTGATTGCTTCTATTATTTGATCTTTTGTCATTATTAGCACCTCCGAAATTTCTTTCATAAAATTTATTTTTTATTTTTTATTAATTAGTTTTTATTATTCAGCGTCTGCCTCTTTTTTATCTTTAATTGCACTTAATAAGTATGCAAAGTTTGATACCGGAGACTTGATGCTTCCAAGAAGTTTTGCGATAAGAACCTCTTTTGAAGGGATCTCTGCAAGAACTTTGATTTTTTCTGAATCGTAGATTGTTCCATCAACGATACCAGCTTTTAATTCTAACTTTTTGTTTGCTTTAGCAAAGTTATTTAAAACTCTAGCTGGAGCAGTAGCATCTTCGTATCCGAAAGCTATTGAAACTGGTCCTTCTAAGAATTCTACTATACCTTCAAGTCCTAACTCTTTTGCTGCTAATGTTACTAAAGTATTTTTATATACTTTATATTCAACACCAGCTTCTCTTAAAGTTTTTCTTAACTCAGTATCTTGTTCTACTGATAAACCTTGATAGTTAGCAAGAACTACAGCTTGAGCTTTTTCTAATTTTTCTTTAATTTCAGCAACTTTTGCTTCTTTTAATTGTCTATTCTTGTTCACTGTGTGTCCACCTCCTCACAGTTAAAAACTGCTTAATATATTAAGAAAAGTCTCCCCGTAGACATAGGAAGACTTAATATATAAATCAATACCTCGGTAGGTTGCATGCGTTATACTTTTCAGTACCTACGGTCTACGGAAACTTTCATTCACTTTTTTGACAAGTTTTATTATAATTAATTATTAATGATAAGTCAATAGTTAATTTATACTAGTCTAAAACTTTTGATGGATTTACTTTAGCTCCAGGTCCCATTGTTGCTGAAACTGAAACTGATTTAATGTATTGTCCTTTAGCTGCAGCTGGTTTAGCCTTTACTAAAGCGTCCATTAAAGCTTTGAAGTTCTCTTCTAATTTTTGAGCTCCAAATGATTTTTTACCGATTGGGCAGTGAACGATAGCAGTTTTATCAACTCTATATTCAACTTTACCTGCTTTGATATCAGCGATAGCTTGAGCTACATCAAATGTAACTGTTCCTGATTTAGGGTTTGGCATTAATCCTTTTGGTCCTAACACTCTTCCTAATCTTCCTACTACACCCATCATATCTGGTGTTGCAACTACAACATCAAAGTCAAACCAGTTTTCACCTTGGATTTTTTGAAGTAAATCTTCAGCTCCTACGAAATCTGCTCCTGCTGCTTTAGCTTCTTCAGCTTTAGCTCCTTTAGCAAAAACTAAAACTCTTACAGTTCTTCCTGTTCCGTGTGGAAGTACTACTGCACCTCTAACTTGTTGGTCAGCGTGTCTTGGGTCTACACCTAATCTAACGTGTAATTCGATTGTTTCATCGAATTTAGCTTTTGCAGTTTTAACAGCAAGCTCTAAAGCTTCTGCTGGAGTGTATAATGCATTCTTATCTACTAATTTTGCACTTTCAACATAATTCTTTCCCATTGTTAATCCTCCTCTGTGGTAATAGCGGTTTTTACCTCCCACTTTTTATGTGATTCTTATTCTTGTACAGTAACTCCCATACTTCTTGCAGTACCTGCTACCATCTTCATAGCTGCTTCTACTGTAGCTGCATTTAAGTCTGGCATTTTGATTTCAGCGATCTTTCTAACTTGATCTTGAGTTAATGTTCCAACCTTAGTTTTGTTTGGAACTCCTGATCCACTTTCTAATCCTAATTCCTTCTTGATTAAAACAGCTGCTGGTGGAGTCTTTAGTATGAAACTAAATGATCTATCCTGATATACTGTTATAACTACTGGTATTATTAATCCAGCTTTATCTGAAGTTTTTGCATTAAATTCTTTACAGAATCCCATAATATTAACACCATGTTGACCTAAAGCTGGTCCTACTGGTGGTGCTGGTGTCGCTTTCCCTGCAGGAAGTTGAAGTTTTATCATTCCTGTTACTTTCTTAGCCATGAGTTATTCCTCCTATACTGTGGTAATTTCGGGGTTTCCCCTCCCACTTAATTAAGACTTTCGTCCAAATTGTTTAATCTAATTTTTCTAATTGGTTAAAATCTAGTTCGGCAAGAGTTTCTCTTCCGAACATATCTACTAAGGCCTTAACCTTAGATCTAGTTACGTCAATTTCTTGAATTGTAGCCATCATATCGCTTAACGCTCCTGAAGTGACTCTAACTGATTCTCCTACCTCCAAGTTAACATCAATGTATCTTCCAACACTAACTTCATCATCAGCATTTTCTACGATTCCCATTGACATTACCTCTTCATCAGTAAGTGGTACTGGTTTAGACCCTGGACCAACAAATCCAGTTACTCCTCTAGTATTTCTTACGACATACCATGATTCATCTGTCATTACCATATTAACTAATAAATATCCTGGAAACTTCTTTTTTAAAGTAGTTTTTATCTTCCCGTCTCTTTCTTCTGTGCTTTCTTCCATAGGAATTTGCATATCAAAAATTAAGCCGTGAATATTTCTATTTTCTATTGTTTTTTCAATAGTAGCTTTTACTTTATTTTCATAACCAGAATATGTGTGTACTACGTACCATCTTGATGTTTCACTCATAATTAAATTTTAAGGCGCTTTTAAAGCCTTTAAACCTCCTTATATATTAAGTTTGAATATAAATTCAAAGAGGTTCTTAAATACAAAATCTACGCTACCAACTAAAATTACCGCTACGATAGCAACTATAAGAACTGCTATTATAGCTTTCTTAGCTTCTTCTTTAGATGGCCAAGTTATTCTTTTAACTTCAGCTCTAACCTCTCTTAGAAATTGAATAGGGCCTACCGCTTTTGCAGTTGGTTCCTTTACCTTTCCATTTGCAGCCATTTGTTTCACATCCTTAACACTCTATGAGTACTAATAAGGTAAAACCTTATTACTTAGTTTCTCTATGAAGAGTATGTTTCTTACAGAATTTGCAGTATTTGTTCATTTCAATTCTGTTAGGGTTATTTCTTTTATTCTTCATTGTACTATAATTTCTTTGCTTACACTCTGTGCATGCTAAAGTTACTTTTACTCTCACGTTCAGCACCTCCAGTTTTTCCTATATATCAAGTAAAATACATTACTTTCTTGACTTTATTTGCATTAATAACACTATCATAAAACTTTGTCTATGTCAACAAACCTCGACTATGTAAAGGACTAGGTTAAATAACCCAGTCCTACATTGTTGAGCTTTAAAAAAGTCTCTTCTTTTATATTTAAAAAAGTGTGTTCATTACTCTTTGATTGAAGTAACAACTCCTGAACCTACAGTTCTTCCACCTTCTCTGATAGCGAATCTTAATCCTTCTTCCATAGCGATTGGTGTGATTAATTCAACATCCATATCGATGTGGTCTC
>JBOGAY010000281.1:0-5905 GCA_051655925.1 Sarcina sp.
TTATACATATAACATATGAATTATTCAATACTATTTATTGATATTTTGTCTTATTTTTTCATAAAGCATTACTGATGTCGCAACTGCAACATTTAACGATTCCGCATTACCTGGCATAGGAATTTTAACTTTTATATCTGAAATATCATAAACCTCATCAGATACTCCATTCCCCTCATTCCCAACTGCAATTATAGTCTTTCCACTTAAATCTTCATTAAAGAAATCATTCTTTCCTTGAAGTGAACTTACAACAAGTCTAAATCCTTCACTCTTTAATTCATTTATTTTTTCAAGATTATTATCTTCAATTATTGGTAAATAAAAAATTGAACCCATAGTCGAACGTAGAGTTTTATCATTATAAATATCTACAGTTCCTTTAGTTGTGATAATCCCTGCTGCTCCAACAGCATGAGCTGTTCTAATTATAGTCCCCATATTCCCGGGGTCTTGCACTTTATCAACAAGAACTACTATATCCCCATCTTTAAGTTCTTTATTTTCCATAGCAACTATTGCCATAACTCCTTGTGGAGTTCCTGTAAATGAAAGTTCTTTTAAAAGATTAGGTGATAAAATAATTTCTTCTTTTATGTTTCTATTTTCTAAAAACTCTGAGTGCTTTTCTTTAAATTCTTCTGTAAATAAAAGTGTTTCAATTTCAACGCCACTCTTAAAAGCTTCATCTACAAATCTTAAACCTTCAATCAAATATGTAGAACTTTGATTTCTATATTTTTTCTCTTTTAATTTTTTTATGTTCTTAAATAAAGAGTTGTTTTTACTTTCTATAACTACCATCTTAAAACATTCTCCTTTTAACTTTTTCTAATAACTAGTCATTGTAATATTATAACTTCTTCAAATTCATAATACAATAAGACTTAGATTTAAATCAGCATAAACAATCTTTTAGATAAACCTAATCTAAACTTTTATATAATAGTAATGGCTGTTATTTCTATTCGAAATACAGCCATTTATCATAATTATATATTATCTTGCTATTTTACTTTCTAATCTGCTTAAATCATTTGCTGAACCTATAGCTACTACTATATCCCCTGGTTCAATAACATCTTCCGCATATGGAGATACATTAACATCTCTATCTCTTTTTATAGCAACAACATTAATTCCATATTCTGATCTAAGACTTAATTCATTAATAGTTTTCCCATGCCAATCATCAGGTGAATTAATTTCTATAATACTATAATCTGATGATAATTCAATATAATCAAGAATATTAGTTGATACAAGATTGTGAGCAACTCTTATCCCCATATCTTTTTCAGGTAAAATCACTCTATCTGCCCCTATTTTATATAAAACCTTTGCATGAAGATCACTATTTCCCTTTGCAATTATATGTTTAACTCCATTTTCTTTTAAAAGAAGTGTAGCCATAACACTTGCTTGTATACTTGCACCTATAGTAACCACTGCAACATCAAAATTTCTTATTCCTAAAGTTTTTAATGCTGCTTCATCTGTTGCATCCATTTGCACTGCATGTGTAACATCATCAGATATTTCTTGAACTAAATCTTCATTCATATCTATTGCTAATACATCATTCCCTAAAGCATAAAGTGTCTTAGCAACTGACGCTCCAAATCTCCCAAGTCCAACAACTACAAATTGCTTGTTTGACATATTACTTCACTCCTATCCAATTAATATCCTATCCTCTGGATATTTTATACTTATCTTTTTATTTTTTTGCATTCTACTTGTTAATGCAAGTAAAACAGTCATTGGACCAACTCTTCCAAGATACATAGTAAATGCTACTATGAGCTTTCCTGCTATATTTAATTGTGGAGATAATCCAATATCTAGACCAACGGTTGCATAAGCTGAGACTGACTCAAAAACAATCTCCATAAAGTTTGCACCCGGCTGCGTTATCGCAAGAAGTAATATAACAATAAAGACTAAACTTAATGATAAAAAGAATATTGCAAAAGCTTTATAAACTGTTTCTTTTGAAATTCTTTTTTTAAATATTTCTACGTCTTCTCTCCCTCTTATAATTGATATTAATGTAACTACAAGAATACCAAGTGTTGCTGTCTTAAGACCCCCTGCTGTAGACCCTGGTGATCCTCCAACAAACATAAGAAGTACAGTTAAGAATTTTCCTGCCATTGTCATTCCATCTAATGAAATTGTATTGAATCCAGCTGTTCTTGTTGTCACCGATGCAAAAAATGCATTATTAATCTTTTCTCCAAGCGACATTGGTCCAAGTGTACAAGGATTGCTATATTCAAATATAAACATTAATATAGCACCACCAAATAACAAGATACCTGTTATTACAAGTACAACCTTTGTGTGAAGTGATAATCTTTTACGTTCTTTATAATTATAAAACTCACTCCAAATAACAAATCCAAGTCCTCCAATTATAATAAGTGCTGAAATAGTATATATAACAACTGGATTATTAGCATATGATGTTATGCTTGAAAATTTTCCAGAAACAGTTCCCATCAAATCAAAGCCTGCATTACAAAATGCTGAAATAGAAGTCCATACACTATAGTATAATCCCTTCCAAAGCCCAAATTGTGGAATAAACTGTGTTGATAAAAGTAATGCCCCAAGCCCCTCTACTGCAAATGTAAATCCAAAGATATATTTCATAAGCTTAACCATACCTTGTATTCCAAAAGTATTTAAAGCCTCTTGAAGTAATAATCTTTCCTTTAACGTAATTTTTTTACCAACCATCATAGCAAATAAAGTAGTAAATGACATAAATCCAAGTCCACCTATTTGTATAAGTACAATAATTACTGTTCTACCAAAATAATTCCAATGAGTTGCAGTGTCAAGTGTTACAAGTCCAGTAACACAGACTGCAGACGTTGATGTAAATAGCGAATCTATAAAGTCTGTGCTCTGTCCACTGTTCGATGATATAGGTAAACTCAGCAATATAGCACCTATTAAAATAAGAATAGCAAATCCAAGTGCAAGTATTTGTACTGGATTTAGTCTAATTTTTCCTGCTACTTTAACATGCATAATTACACCTCCAAAATCTTAAATATTCACCATAAGTTTATGCAAACCAAATAAATTCTACAATAAATCCTTTAGGTAAATATTGTAATATTTGATTTGCATAAAAAAAATGCGACCATAAGTCGCATTTTAAATATTAAGCTAAGTGCTTTTTAGCTAATTCAACTAAATCAGCGAATGCTTTTGCATCATTTATAGCGATTTCTGAAAGCATTTTTCTGTTTATATCTACTCCAGCTAATTTAATTCCGTTCATGAATCTTGAATATGAAAGACCATTCATTCTTGTAGCCGCATTGATTCTAGCGATCCATAATCTTCTATAATCTCTCTTCTTTAATCTTCTTCCAACGTAAGCATTTCTTAATGCTCTGATAACTGATTCGTTAGCAGTTTTAAATAACTTACTCTTTCCACCGTAGTAACCTTTTGCAAGTTTTAAAACTTTTCTGTGATTCTTACGAGCGTTTACTGCTCTTTTAACTCTTGCCATTTTGCAGACCTCCTATGTTTCTTCTTCTTATAGATATGGTAATAATTTTTTAATGTTTTTCTCTTGAGTTACTGAAACATATCCAGTTTTTCTAAGATTTCTTTTTCTTTTTGAACTTTTCTTTGTAAGGATATGGCTCTTGTAAGCTTTTCCTCTTTTTAATTTTCCAGTTCCTGTAATTTTGAATCTTTTTGCTGCACCTCTATGAGTTTTCATTTTTGGCATAGTATAATCCTCCTCTCAAGTTAAGCTTTTTTTGGAGCTAATATTAAAATCATGTTTCTACCTTCTAATTTAGCAGGCTTTTCAACAACACTACATTCTTCTAACTTAGAAATAAAATTATCTAAAATTCTTTTTCCTATAAATGAATGTTCTGCTTCTCTACCTCTAAATCTAACAGTAATTTTAACTTTGTCTCCGGCTGTTAAGAATTTCATTGCATTTTTCGCTTTAATGCATATGTCATTCTCTTCAATCGTTGGGCTAACTCTTATCTCTTTCAAATTAACAATCTTTTGATTTTTCTTTGCTTCTTTTTCTTTTTTAGTCTGTTCATATAAGTATTTTCCGTAGTCCATTATCTTACAAACAGGTGGTTGAGCAGTTGGTGATATCATAACTAGATCTAAGTCTTGCTCTTCAGCCATTCTCTTAACATCTCTAGTATCCATGATTCCAAGCTGATCTCCATTTGCTGCGATAGCTCTTACTTCTTTAACTCTTATATCATCATTCATTAGAAATTTCTTACTAATAATTTTCACCTCCGACAGATTTTAGCCAACATAATATATAATAATAAAAAAAGGGCAGCTTAAAAAGCCGCCCAATTATTATCTCAATCAATATTGATGTAATAATCATTATAAACCTAGCTAGCGATGCTGCAAGGTGAGAAACGGCGTTTCTTCTTAACAAAAATTATTCTATCATTATAATTTTCTAATGTCAACTATATTTTATAAAATATTTTTACTTTCTACAAAATCGACTCTCTCTCTAAAAACACTTGTTATTGTTTTTAAAAATTCATCATGTATACAAAACTCTTTATTGTATATATTTATTATTTTTGGTGCATTTGTTATAAGCCCACTTATTATAACATCTTCTGAATTTACATTTGTTGCATCTTTACTTTCTAATAGTTCATTCATAAAACTTTTAAATAAGTCTTTTCCCTCAGTATCCTTAACCATATATTCTCCAGTTTTATCTATATATATGTTCACAATATCTATTTTACTATCTTGTATATCAACAAAATATTTTAAAAGATTTATAAATTCATTATATTCCTTTTCAACCATATAATCCTCAATAACTTTATCAACTATATCCTCTATCAATGGACGTATAGGTTTTAATCTAAACCTTACAAAACCATCAATATTTATAAAATCATCTTCTCTTATAAATTCATTTATAATATTTTCAATTTTAGTTATATTATTTATACATTGAAGATGTCTTTCACTTGTTATTGAAATTTCCTCTTTTAAAACAGCTTTTATTTTTTTATCAACCTCTATTATTTCTTCATGCTTTAAAAAGAAGTAGTTTTCAGTTAAATATTCTAAAAGTTCTTTATTTCTATATTTATCTACTATAGCTCTGTATATTATATTTGCTATATAAAGTAATACTTTTGATCTAACCTCCTTTATATTTTGTGATTCATCTGTTTCATCACAAAATACTTTAATGAAGTGAGTTTCATTTTCCATAAATTCAGATACGCCTATTTTTATCCCTTTATTTTTCAAGATTTCTGTTATTCCCTGTATATCTTCTATAAAATTTTGTTCATCATTATAAGCTATTTTTACTAAAAGCAAAAGTCTCACTCCTTCCTTCATTCTTAGTATGCTTTAATTCAAATACTCTATACCCAAATTGTCTAACAAATAATCGACAAAACATTTTTATTTTAGTAATATATTTTTATATCATTATTAGGAGGAATTCTCATGAATACATGCTTTGTTGATTGTCGAATTAGCGAATTTGAATTAAATAACCTTTATAAAGAAAATTTAAACATTATACAAATCCCTAAATCCCCTCATCTATATGATTCCATTTGTGCACATCCTGATATACAAGTAAATATTACTTCAAATTCAAATATTATCCTAGCAAGTAATTCACTTCTTGATATATCAAAACTTCCATCAGAAATTAATATAAAATATTCTAAAAATAAGCTTGTAGAAAAGTATCCCAATAACATATTTTTAAATGCAATAACTTTAAAAGAATACTTCATACATAACTTAAAATATACAGATGAAGTTTTACTTTCTAGTGTCCAAAATAAAGAACTCATAAACATTAAACAAGGTTATAGCAAATGTTCTTGCTGTA
>JBOGAY010000282.1:0-10253 GCA_051655925.1 Sarcina sp.
AATAACAACAAAGAAATTCATGGGGTGAAAAAGATGTGTTCTATCCTAGGAATACCACGTAGTACGTATTATAGTAAAGTGAATTCTAAAAAATCTAACAGAGAAATTGAAAATGAGGGAATCAAAGAAAGTATAGTGAGAATTTATAATGATAGCAAGTGTGTTTATGGAGCTCCTAGAATACACGTAGCATTAATCAAAGAGAATATAAATATCTCATTAAAGAAAGTTCAGCGACTTATGAAAGATCTTGGAATACACTCAATTACTATAAAAAAATATAGACCGACATCTAGCAAAAAACCTAAAGAAGGTTTAGAAAACGTTTTAAAACGTGATTTTTCAACTACTACAGTTAATGAAAAATGGGCCTCTGATATAACATATATTCATACTTTAGCTAACGGTTGGTGTTATTTAGCATCTGTACTTGATTTACACTCAAAAAAGATAGTAGGATATTCTTTTGGAAAAAATATGACCAATGAGCTTGTTACAACAGCTCTAAAAAATGCTTGTTATCTACAAGGAATTACTAACAAAGCAGAAACAATATTTCATAGTGATCTAGGATCACAATATACTAGTAAAGATATGAGGGATTTATGTATTGAATTTAATATTTTACAATCTTTTAGCAAGAAGGGATGTCCTTATGACAACGCATGTATAGAATCGTTCCACGCTAGTATAAAAAAAGAAGAGATTTATTTGAATACTTATAAAGATTTTGAAGAAGTCAAGATAGCTATTTTTAGATATGTTGAAGGTTCGTATAACAATAAAAGACTACATTCAGCTATTAATTATAGAACTCCAAATGAAGTAGAATTATTAGCTAAAAATGTAGCCTGAAAAAGTTCGATTTTTTGTGTCCAATATATTGACATAAGACCATTCTTAGCCTGATGGCTATGGGGACTCTATATATAAATATTTTTACACATTTCTATATAGAGTTTTTTTGTATGATTGGCTGGAAATTTTGGAATATTATAAATTGGTCTTATGTCCAATTTATTAACATAAAACCAATAATTAGGATAATCTAAGTACATTCATTAAGTTTTCATTATCAATAAAAAAAGAAAAGCCATGAGGTAATCCCCATAGCTTAAAAAGTTGTTCTTTTATAGATATATTACTATATATTTCAACTATATTTTGGTTATTATATACATAAGATATAAAATATTCAAATCTTAAAATTAGATTAAATTTTATAAAGTTAGTTTTCGAGAAATCTAATTATTTCTTTAAGAAATTTCATTATCTTTAAGTAAATGGTTGTGGTAAATAACAAACCTATAATAACTAAAATTTTAAAAAAAGAGTTTATTGGTAAAGGAATTATTATTAAAAGCAGTAGAATATTCATAATAATTATGATTAAAGAAATATTTCTCATTTTAAAATTTTTATTGAAAGTTGTTGAATTTTAACTTTCAATATTAGTAATTTTATAGCCTTTTTCCTCTAACATTGCTAATATACTTTCTTCACCAAATAAATGAAAATACCCTACTGCTACCATAATATTTTTATTTTCTTGAACTAATTTATCTATTTTTGTTACCATATTCTTATTTCTATTTACTATAAGTTTATTATAATAATCAGAACTTTCCTTTTTTACTGTTTCGATATATTCATTAGCAAATATTTTGTTTCCGACTTCATATGCTTTAAAGGTATTATTAATTAAATCTCCACTTTCTTTTTGATAATTTAGGGTATCATAATTTTCTATAAATTCTTTAAGTGTTTTTATTGTATTTATTTCATGTACTGGATTAAATTGATCACTAGCCGTTTCTAATTCAATAATCTCTCTTTTTTTTTCTTTATATATTTGAACAAGTTTAAGATCTATAGACTCACCTATATATCCAAGATTATTAATTTGTATTTTTTCAATTCCTGTTAATAAAGCATCAGGAGAATATGTTTTTACTTTACTGTACTTCAATCCAAAGTCTTTTAATATTTTTTCTAGTTTTTTGAATTCGTCTTCGGTCAATAAATCTTTAAGCTCCCCCTTTTTTAAAAAATAATTTTCAGTTTGTATTTTTTTTACCTCATCCATAGTTTTTAAACTTGTTGTATCTAATTCTATTGCAATAGCATCCGTCTTACTAATTATTTCATTTATACTATCATTAAAGTAGTTTATATCTTTTGGTGCTGGGTGCATAGTTCCAGCTAAATAAACAGTCTTATTATCTTTTGTAGCCTCCCATAAAAATCCTTTTGTAGGTTCTTTTGCAACCTGTATAGTTTCTTGAGTTGATGAACATCCTTTAAATATAGCTAATATTGAAATTACTCCTACACTTAGTCCTATTAAAATATTTTTTTTCATAAAAAGTCCTCCTAAATACTAAAATTGAAAATTTATAATAAGATTGTTTCCTTCAATTTTTATTTTTCTATATATTAGCATCGTTTGTTTAGTAGATTTTATATTTATAATAGATGCTCTTTTTTTGGTAATACTTGCTTTTGTTTTTCAGCCAATAAAGCGGATATTTGGGGAATTCTATAAATATATTTATATAGTCTTATTATAAATTTTGCTATTAGTTATAGATAATTCAGTTATTCAAAATCTTATATTAATGGGAATGATGATTGCAATTATAGGGACAACACCTATATTTTATAAAATTTTAAAAGTGAGGTATATAAAATATGATAAATAAATTTATTGACAAATCTTTAGATTCATTAAAGATGTTAGCTGAAAAAACTGCAGAAAATGGAATTGAGAAATGTAGTTTTTTTCTTACTTATGAATCAGAATTTCCAAGTGAATTGAAAAATTTTGATATTTCAGAAGATGAAATAGGCATCAAACTATAAAAGTAATTTCTGTTTAAATTAAAAATATTACAATTAAACTAGATATTATTATTTTATCATTAAATAATTTTCATTTAGATATCCTAAATTTCAAGTATCTATAATTCAAGCATGAAATTATAGATACTTTTTTTGAATTCTTTTAGGAATTTGTTTTCAGTTATTTCCTAATATAAGTAAATTTAACGCTGGAAGATAGTTCTCTTTATAAAATTTTTTATTTAACATAATTAAAAATTTTACTGATATAAAACGATAAAAAATGTTTCCCAAAAAAAGTTTTTATGTTAAAATATAGGTGTTTGAGGAGAGGGATAATATGGATATTTTGTTATTTATTTTTAATTTTCTTTTTATTATAATACCAAGTTTCTATGTTTATAGAAAGATTTTAGATTTAAAAACACAAATTTTTATAACAGTATTAGGGCTTTGTTCGTATTTATTAGGTGCAATATATGACTTTAAAAAAACTACAATTATAATGTATATTTGTGTAATATCTATCTATATATTTTTTAGAAACAAAAAATATATAAAATTTATAACTATTATTATTTTTTTCTATCTATCTGGCATGATTATTGATTTATTTAGTATATTCATTTTGATAAATATTTTAAACTTTGAAGTTAAATTTATATTTGGAAATAAAATACTTATTCTTTTAATACCATTATTAATTTTATTAATTAATATGCTAATAGCGGTAAATTTTAAAAAGATTTTTAAAAATAGAAAATGGACATTTTTGATTTTAAAAGATAATAAAAAAACTTTTTATATAATAATTTTGAGTGTAGGCATAATGATAGCATTAATGATATATCTAATGGTTTTAGTTAATAACTCTACCGTTATTAATACTAATGACATGAATTATATAATTTTACTTGTAACATTTTTCTTTATAATAAATTTAATAACTTGCTATATGGTATTTACATATGGAAAAAAAGAGGCTTTTGTAAAATATAAGATGCAAGAGTTTGAAGCTATAACTGAATATAGTAAAACACTTGAAGGCATAAATAATGATGTTAGAAAATTTAGACATGATTACGTTAATATGCTTTCTACAATGTCTGGGTATTTAAATGAAAATGATATTAAAGGTCTAAAAAAATTTTTTGAAGAAAACATTGCACCTTTAGAAAATGAAACAAATAAAAAGAATTTAAGACTTGGATTACTTGGAAATATAAATATTCCAGAAGTAAAAGGGTTAATAGTATCTAAAGTTATAAAATCACAAGAGTTGGGCATTGATATTTTAATTGATGTACCGGATAACATAGATGTAATAAATGTTGATTTAATAGATCTTTCAAGAATTTTAGGTATTATTTTTGACAATTCAATTGAAGCAGCTATCAAATCTGAAGAAAAAATTGTTAGATTTGGAATATTTACTAAAAATAATGCGGTTAATATTATAGTAATTAACTCATATCCTAATGAAAAAATATATATTCATGAAATTTTTAAAGAAGGATTTTCGACTAAAGGAGGTAATAGAGGACTTGGTCTCAATATATTATCTGAAATTATAAATAGACATAAAAATATAGTTTTAGATACAAGCATACAAGAAAAAGAATTTATACAGGATATTCTTATTACTTAGATCATTTATATCTTGCAATTTTAAAAATATAATTAAAATAACAAAAAAAATATCTTATAGTCGTTTTATTAATTTAATATAAAAACCATTTTTTAAAATTATTTTGTTATATAATTATTTATATATTATATTAGGAGGGTTATATGCTTAAAGTCTTTATTTGTGAAGATCAAAGAGAACAACGAGAAAAAATAACTAAATTAGTTGAAAATACTATTTTGATAGAAGAATTAGATATGGCAATTGAACTTTCAACTGATAATCCATATAAGATATTGGAAAAATTAGAAGAAAAAACTAGTATTGGCTTATACTTTTTAGATATAGATTTAGGATATGAAATTAATGGGCTTCAACTTGCAGAAAGAATAAGAAAAATTGATTCAAGAGCTTTTATCGTTTTTATAACAACTCACTCTGAAATGAGTTATTTAACTTTTATGTATAAATTAGAAGCGATGGATTTTATAATTAAAGATAATTCAAGTGAGTTAAAGAATAGAGTTCATACTTGTATTATAGAAGCTGTAAAAAGACATCAAGTTGATAATAACGGAGAAAATAAAATCTTTACAGCTAAGGTAGGCGATAAATTAATAAGTATAGAATATAAAAATATAATGTTTTTTGAAACAGCAGAGGTTATACATAAAGTAAAATTGCATAGTGAAAATAGATTAATTGAATTTTATGGGAAAATGAAAGAGTTAGAAAAAACTCTAAATGAAAATTTTATACGTTGTCATAATTCTTATATAGTAAATTCACTAAACATAAAAGAAATAGATGTTCCAAATAAAATTTTAAAAATGAAGAATGGAGAAGAATGCTATATATCTAGTAGAGGAATGAAGTTAATAAAGGCACATACAAACATTAAAATTTATAGAAAATAAAATGCTTCACTTATAGTAAACAGTCGAATAAATAAAACTGTATCTATATAAAGTGGACCCTATGTCAAGGACATTTTAAAAAAAGAGCTATGCAGCTAAAAGCTGATTTCGGTATTGAACCAGAGTCAGCTTTTTTAAATTCCATTGATATCTATAGTTATTGTAATAATTTATATGTTTACGGATACACGAGTTTACTTCTTAAAATGTTGTGCAACTTTTGTAATTCATTTCATCTTTCATATGTCCAAAAAAAGATTCTTGTGGTGCATTGTCCCAACAGTTTTCACGTCTAGACATTGATTGTCCAATATTACATTTTTTTAATAACTTTTGAAATTTAGGACTTGTGTAGTGAGAACCTTGATCTGAATGGATAAATACATCCTTATGTAATTTTATATTTTTATTGGTAACTAAATTTTTCACTGCATCTAACACTAAACTAATTTCTAAACTATCTGAAACATTATGAGCTAATATTTCATTTGTAGAAGCATCTTTGATGGTTGACAAATAAGCCATATGAGAATTTGAATATGGTAAATACGTTATATCTGTTAATAATACTTTTGCTGCAATTCCTTGTTTAAAATTTCTATTTAATTTATTTTCAACAACACAGTGCTCTTTAGTTGCCTTAGCTAAACGTTTATACGGATTAGCCTTTCTAAATGGCAAATGATATTAAATTTTCTCATTATTCTTTGAATTTTCTTTCTATTAAAAATAATATTAAATTTATTTTGTAAAACCATCTTAATTCCTCGAGAACCTTTCTTAAAGCTTTTGTAGTTAAAGGCTTTAAGAATAATATCTCTTGCTTGAATATCATGTTTTTCACGAGTACTATATTTTTCTTTATTTGATAAATATGCATAATAAGCTGAATGGGTAACATTAGCTATTTCACAGAGATATTTTATTGATCTTTTAAATATTTTATTCATATCTTCAATTAATTTATAGACTGCTGATGAAGATAATTTATTTTTCACCTCTCTTTCGTTCAGCTCTAATTTTTTTAATAAATCTATTTCGGCTTTAAGATATGCAATTTCGGCATCTTTTTTTTTCAATACTTCTTCAGGTGTCAGTTCTTTTACTCGTGCTCTACCGGAATTATTATGTCTTGTATTATTTAATCCTGAAACACCATTCTTTCTAAAATCAGCTTTCCAACGTGTACCAGCAGATTTTATTCTTTGAGGACCTAATATGTTTATATCAAAACCAGCTTTTTCGAAAATTTGTCTTGAAGACATTCGATTATTAGAATCTGCAATAAATTGTATTTTGAATTCATTAGTATATGTTATTCCTTTAGAACTTACGTTTAAAACGTATTTATTATTTTTTAAGATTTCTATTTCTTTATCAGAAAATAATTTTTTACTCATCGATTCACCTCTATAATTTATTGTACAAAAAAGAACCTACAATGTAGACTTTTTTAGTGTCCACTTTATAGGTTCCATTTTAATAAATGGAGTATTTTTTTATAAAAATATAATATTTATAAAATTCAAGAACCAAATATTACAATTTATCTATGTACATTTACAAAAAAGAAAAAATAATACTTTAATTTTATATAATAAAATTAAAAATGAGTTGTAATGGAGATGATTTTATTGGATAAATTGATTTATTTTGGATGGATAGCCCCAGTTATAAATTTATTATCTTTTTTGATTAAAAAGGGTATTAAAGTTTATTATGTTGGTTTTGAATATAATAGGAAAAAATTAGAAAGTATAGGCGTTATATTTATACCCTATATGCAAATTAATAGAATAAAAAACCCATATGAAAAAAACTTAATATTTTAAAAATGAAGAAGATTTAAGTAAGTATTATGCTTTGTATAAATCATATAAAGCATATGAACACACAGTGATTTCAGATAGTTTAATAGATATAATTCAAAAACTAAGACCACAATATATTTTAAGAGATCTTGAGGCCTTAGTTGGAAAATTTATAGGAGAAGCCTTAAATTTAAAAACTTTAGCTATTTCAACAACTATAACGACAGAGTTAAATTTTTATAATGATGATACATTGAATAAATTAGTTATGGCTTCCGGAGACACTTTAAGTTTAAAAAATTTTAAAGAAGAAATTAATTTTCAGGAGCTAATTAAAAAGATTAAAGAAAATTTAAAAGATACACCATATAAAGAAATTGAAATAGATGAAGAATTAAATTCATTTATGAATTCAAATAAGAAGTAAAAGGAGCTAGTGATATTTCACTTTATTCAGGAGTTACCGGTTTTGGAATGGCAATTTATTTAGCTTCTAGGAAAAAACAAAAATATGAAGCATTATTAAAATCTTTTAATAAAATAATAATTCATCATACTAAAATGTTATTAAAAATGATAACAAAAGATATTGATAATCTTAAAGAGTCTCATTATGAATTAATACAAGGAATATCAGGTCAACTAGCGTATTTGTTAAATTTTAAAGAAGACCCTCAAATAGAAGAAATAATTAAAGAAGGTTTAGAATATTTAATAAATATAATTGAACCTGATGAAACAGGAGTTCCTAAATATTTAATTAAAAATAAAAATATATATAAGGAAGGTATAATAATAAAGAATCAACAAAAAGCTATAAAAGATACTCTTGATTTTCTAAAAGAGTTTTCATATACTGAAGGCCAAAATGTATGGTGGTATGGAAGAGTAAAAAAAGAAGATTATTTAGAAAAAAATAAAACTGCAGTTAAAAATAGAGCTAGTTGGTGTTATGGAACACCTGGAATAGGGAGAGCTATGTATATAGCAGCAGTAGCAATTGATGATATAGAAATGAAAAATTTTGCTATAGATGCATTAAAAGGATTAGCAAAAATAAATGTTAAAGAATATGACTTAATTTCACCAACAATTTGCCATGGGTATGCTGGAATTTTAATTGTTTTTGATAGTATGTATAAAGAAACAAATGATATTGTATTTAAAGAAGCTTGTAATAAATTAATTGATTTAATTTTTGAATATTACGATAAAAATTTTGAATTTGTATTCCCAGATAGAAATATTTCATTTAAAAATAATTTTGAAATATTAGAAAAGAAAAGTTTAGGGTTATTAGAAGGATCATTAGGTGTACTTCTAAGTTTATTATCTGTAATTAATATAGAAGATATGGAGTGGAAACGAATTTTATTAATTAATTAATTAAAGTTAATTTCATATTTTATCCGATTGCAAAAGTGAATTATCTATGAGCATTTTAATAAGTCCAGCAAATTTTCATGATGGAAGACTCGCAGCATCGTTTATAACAAAATACAGAAATACATTTAGTGAAATTAACACAAGTAACTATATAATGGATTCTGGATATGATTATTTATCATTATATAGATTTATAATTGATGAAATTAAGTCTAATCCAATAATCGCATATAATAAGCGTGCTGCTAAAGCTGCTCCCGAAAGGTTTAATGATTTCTTTGAACCAATTTATTCTATGGGATATCCATTAGCTTATTGAGGTAAAGATAATAATTATCTAAAATACTGATGTCCACATACTACTGGTCATATTAATTGTCCTCACGGAAGTAATTGGTGTAGTAAATCGAATTATGAATTAACTTTCAAATTTAATTATAAAAAGATGTATATCTATTGATATGCTAAAATTTTTATACGATAACTTTTGAAATTTTCAAAAGTTATCCACAGACTCTAAAAAAATAATTATGAAATATCCTCAACTAAAAAAATAAAAATTTCTAGGAGATATGTTATGAAAAAGATAACACTTATAAAAAATATTATTTTATATATTATAATAGTTATAGCTTTTGGTATTGCCTTAAATAACAGCCCCTATTCAGTACTATTGCTAGTTATTGCTATTTCAGCAATTAGAGCTATTTATGTAATACCATCACAAATAAATATTAATGAAAAAGGAATAAAACTTGGAAATAGTAATTTAAAATATTCCAATATTAAAGAAGTAAATTTACTTGATACAAAACCAGTTGCATTTAAACTTATAGGATTAGATTTTGGAAAACAAGTAGGAGACTTCTGGGTTAAAGGATATGGTATTTGTAGAATTTATACAAAAAATCCAGGAGGGGTTATCCTAATAAAAACCGAGAAAAAGAAATTCTTCTTTAATTTAGAAAGTGAAGAAGAAACTATTTTGAAATATAATCAAATAATCAATGCAAAGCTACTTTCATAGTATTCAAAGAAAATATTAAATATTTTGTATAAACGATATTTAAAGTAACAAATTAATAAAAGTGCATATTCTGAATTGATCTTATGTCAATATATTGGACACAAAAAATCGAACTTTTTCAGGCTACATTTTTAGCTAATAATTCTACTTCATTTGGAGTTCTATAATTAATAGCTGAATGTAGCCTTTTATTATTATACTAACCTTCAATATATCTAAAAATAGTTATCTTGGCTTCTTCAAAATTTTTATAAGTATTTAAATAAATCTCTTCTTTTTTTATACTAGCGTGAAACGATTCTCTACACGCATTATCATAGGGACATCCTTTTTTACTAAAAGATTGTGAAATATTGAATTCAAGACATAAATTTTTCATATCTTTACTCGTATATTGTGAACCTAAATCACTATGAAATATTATTTCTGACTCATTAGTAAGACTTTGCATGTAACAAGCATTTTTTAAAGCTGTTGTAACAAGCTCATTTGTTATATTCCCTACTATCTTTTTTGAGGGTAAATCAAGTACAGATGCTAAATAACACCAACCATTAGCTAAAGTGTGAATATATGTTATATCACCAACCCATTTTTCATTAATTGATGTAGTTGAAAAATCACGTTTTAAAACGTTTTCTAAG
>JBOGAY010000283.1:0-4379 GCA_051655925.1 Sarcina sp.
ATTATTGTTATATAATAAAATCATAGAAAATAGAAGTTATTTATTTAACTTAGAAATTAAAATTTATTATTTAGGAGATTTATATTATGAAAAAATTTGTTTGTACAGTTTGTGGATATATATTTGAAGGAGATCAAGCTCCTGAAATATGTCCTATATGTAAGGTTGGCTCAGATAAATTCATTGAACAAAATGATGAATTAGTATTTGCTGATGAACACAGAATCGGAGTTGCAAAAGATGTAGACTCAAGAATTATAGAAGGTTTAAGAGCTAACTTCATGGGAGAATGTACTGAAGTTGGAATGTACTTAGCTATGGCTAGACAAGCTGATAGAGAAGGTCATCCTGAAGTTGCAAAAGCTTACACAAGAATTGCTTTTGAAGAAGCAGAACATGCTGCTAAATTTGCAGAAATGTTAGGAGAAGTAGTTGAAGCCGATACACAAGCTAACTTACAAGCTAGAGTTAATGCAGAACATGGTGCTTGCCAAGGTAAACTTGATTTAGCTAAACTTGCTAAAGAATTAAACTTAGATGCAATTCATGATACAGTTCATGAAATGTGTAAAGATGAAGCAAGACATGGAAAAGCTTTTGCGGGATTATTAAATAGATATTTTTTAAATGAAGAAAAAAAAGAAAATGCTTTTGATTATCACGAATTTGAAGTGTTCAAAAAAGAAAAAGAAAATGAATTAGTTACTTCTTTCTACTTTAAACCATTAAATGGTGCTAAAGTTAGAACACACAAAGCTGGTCAATTCTTATCAATTAAACCAGTTAAAGAAGGAGCTCTTTCAGAAGAAGTAAGACAATATAGTTTATCAATGAAACCAGGTGAAGATTTTTACAGGCTAAGTATTAAGAGAGAAGCTCAAGGTAAAATCTCACAATACATGCATGATAATATAAATGTTGGTGACACTGTTGAATTAACAAGCCCACTTGGAGAATTCTATTTAAAAGAAAATAAAAATCAACCATTAGTATTATTAAGTGGAGGTATTGGTATAACTCCTGTTATGTCTATGCTTTACAAAGCTCTTGAAGAAAAAAGAGATGTAATTTTTGTACAAGCTGTATTAAACTCAACAGCACATACTTTCAAAAAAGAATTAGCTGAACTTGCTAAAAATAATTCAAACTTAAAAACAGCAGTATTCTATAGTAATCCAACTGCTGATGAAAAAATTGGTGTTGATTATGATGTTGAAGGATTCGCTACAAAAGAATGGTTAGAAGCTAACCTTCCTGCTAATGGAGAGTTCTACTTCTGTGGACCTTTAGGATTCATGAAACATATATATAATACATTAAAGGATATGGGGGTTAATGATGACTCAATCAACTATGAAATGTTTGGACCATCAGCAGACCTTGCTAATCTTTAATAAATAAAATCATATTTTTTAATTTTTCACTCAAGTAAATCACTATATATATAATTGCAAGAGCCATAAACACTAAGTGTATATGGCTCTTATTTTTATTTTCAAAACATTCTTGCTACTCTTCCACCTAAAAGAAATGTAGCCTGAAATAATAATATCAATCCTACCCCTGCAAAAATTCCTGTAAAGCATCTTCTAAAATTATTACTTACCCATTTTTCATAAAGTTGTCCAAAACCATCAATTCCAGTTGGCACTGCTAATAATATAGGAAAAATAAAACTTTCATTTCTAATAAAAAAGCATAATAAAATCCCTATAATATATCCCGCTACAATCCCTGTACACCTTGCACAAACTGGCATTTGTCTACCCTTTATAAAAAAAGAACGCTCTGGTCTTTGATGACATATAAACATGTATCTCCAAAACCTACTTCTAGTATCCTTTAATTTAAAGTCACAACTTGGGCAATAATATACTTTATCCACTACTTTTGTTCCACATCTTTCACAATACATATACTAACCTAACAATACTCCAATTAAAAAGTTCAGCAAGAATATTAATATTGTTGAAATTGCTGAAATTGCACAAACAGTTTTTGCACTCTTAGGTTTTGTATCTTTCCAAACTAAAAATAGAACTAGTCCTACAATCCAATTTCCACATGCACAAAGTCCTGCTAAAATCCCCATTTTATCTTCTGGAATTGGTCTTGCATCTGCACCACATGAATGACAGGTTTTTGCATCAATACTTAAACTAGAACCACATCTATAACAATACTTACAATTATTCATAAATTCTAACCCCCTATTTTAGTAATAGTAACCTTCACCTAAAATTGTTGCCATAACTCCAAATATCAAAATTCCATACAATAGAATTATTAACACAACATTTAGAATAGCACCTATCATAGCATTTTTAGCTGTTTTAGGTTTAGTATCTCTCCAAATAAAATAAAGAATCCATCCAACCACAGGTACACAACATCCAATAGCTCCAAAAACTAATCCATTTTCTTCATCTAAAGGTCCTGCTTCTGTTGAACATTTAGGACATTGCTTTGCCATAAAATGTAATTGAGATCCACATGCAACACAATACTTACATCTCACATTTTCTTGATTTTGAAAATTATTATAGCCTTGATTGTTATAACCTTGATTATTATAATTATTTTCTTGTCTTACACTACTTTGAATTACCTGATCATCATTCCTGTAATTTACATTTGTATCATCATATTTATTTAAATTAATTTCCTGTCTTTCCACTTTCTCTTCATTTGATTCTTCCATTATTTGCGGTTCATCAAAATCCTTAAATAATGGTTCTTGATTTTTATTTTCTAAATTTTCATCAATAAATATATCATTAGTTTCATTTAGACATTCATCACAATATCCATTTGAATTATTTGTTGGTTTTCCACATACCATACAATACATAAGCATCCCCCTAACTTATTAATCCAACATAATTATATATATAATTTTACCATAAGTTCTATTACTTCCCATATGAAAAGATAAAGAATAATTTCTAAAACATTTTAGAAATTATTCTTTATTTTTTAAAACTTATAGTTATTTATTAAATTATCTACTGCTTTTAACATTTTTTCATTATATTGCTCTTTTATAGCATTCTGTGGTGAACTAGGATCTGGAAGTTCTATAAGAAGTT
This sequence comes from Sarcina sp., assembly GCA_051655925.1. GTDB lineage: Bacteria > Bacillota > Clostridia > Clostridiales > Clostridiaceae > Sarcina. Next base: position 3,090 of record JBOGAY010000283.1, read on the forward strand.
CCCTTGCACCTTTCATTTTTGCATATCCAACTAAATATCCACCAAAATATTTATGAATTACTTGATTTTTCAAATTAAACTCTTGATCAAAATACTTAGCAACACTAGCATTACCTTTAGTAAAATCAAGCCACCCATGAGTATCTGTAACAATCAACTGACCTTTACTTGAAAGTTTATCAATAAGATGTGCTAATGCTTTTGTTTCAGGTGCAGAAAATGGCTCTTTACCTGTTTTATTTCTTGAATTAGACTCTGCTTCAAATCCTGGTCCACTAAAATCTCTATTTATATCAATCTTTTTCTCAACCTCTGTTCTCCCAGGACCATTATTAGTATATCCATCTAAAAGCCCATCTGGATTAGATGACGGTATTATATAAACACTCCATCCCTCTAGTCCTTTATTACTTATATCTTGTTTTGATAAATTTTTAATTAAATACTCAGCAATCTGAGTTAAAACATACCCATCCTGCACCCATGAATCTTCATACCCATGTATAGCAAAATCCATTAGAAGTTGTTTTTTCCCGTTTCCTATTTTATAGTAATATAATGGTCTTCCAAGACCGCTTGTCCCATATTGAACCTTTGTAACATTGTTCGGAACTATAAGATTATTAAAATCATTAGGTATAATTGGTGCAACTTTTAAATCATTTGTATTTACATATCCTTCTTTCATTCCACTTGAACTTGAATAAGCTATTTTAGTAAATTTAGCATCATTTTCTTTATAAATAACTCTTTCAGATGCATCTACACTTCCTATCTTCTTCGAACTCTTATCTGCATTTGCATAAACTTCGGTATTATTTTTAACTTCCATAATTTTATTATTTGAATTAACTTTAACATTTTCTGATACAACTGGTAATTCTGAATTTATATATGTATCTTTTTCTGATACTTCCTGTTTCTTTTCTTGTTTATTTTCTACTTTCTTTTCCTGTTTATTTTCTTGAGTTACTATCACAGGTTTCGCTTCTTTTTCTGGTTCCACCTTTTCAATAGTCTTTGTTTCCTTCGTCAACATTGATTTTTTAATTTTTCTATTTTGTTGAACTGCTAAACAAATTACTCCTATAATTGCAACAACAGTTATAATTACTGTTATAAAAACCTTTATTCTTTTATGCATAAATAACCCTCTTTTCTTTTGTACTTAGCTTTAACTATTTTACAATATAAAAAAGGTAATTTTATGTCATTAAAGAATCTATTTACATAAAAAGCATATCTAACTAATTTAGATATGCTCATAAAACTATTTTCTATACTCTTGTA
>JBOGAY010000284.1:0-6534 GCA_051655925.1 Sarcina sp.
TAAATACATTTCTCCTTTCTTCTCCTTATTCTAATAATAAAAATAGAGGATAGACCTTTTATCTACCCTCTTAATTAAATTATTCCTTGTTTTCAATAACTACAATATCATTTCCTTCTAAAAGTTGCTCAGAATATCCAAAACATTTTTGCTTTATTTTTTTTAATCCATACAAAATAAATAAAACACAAATAAAAGAAATAATATTTAACTTTAAAAAACCATATCCTATTCCTATTCCTATACTAGCTGCTACCCATAATAGAGCTGCTGTTGTTATCCCTTGCACAGACCCCTTTGTATAAAAAATTGTCCCTGCCCCTATAAATCCTACTCCAGAAATTATTTGAGCAACTATTCTTGTATTATCTATTTTTATAACTTCTGATAGAAAAGGTTCTGCTTTTATAAGAGCAAGTTGTTTATAAAAAATCATTTCTTGGGTTGTTGTTATAAGGGTAGCTCCAAAACAAACCAAAGTTACTGTTATTATACCTGCTGGCTTATGCTTTGCTCCTCTCTCAAATCCTAAAATACTTCCAATAAATATCGAAAAAATAAGGCGGCTTATTATCTCAATTGAATTCATATTTTATTCTCCTATTTTTTAGTAAAATAATCACTAAACTTCTTTTAATTTATTGCTTAAATATTTAATATCAGCTAGGAGTTTATCTTTTGATTCTGTAAAATCATATTCTAAAACAATCTTAGAATTAGGAGTGTATTTTTTATATAAATATATAATTTCATCATAGTTTATTTTCCCACTACAAATAGGTTTATGTTCATCTAAAATTCCATTATTGTTATGAAAATGATAACCTCTTATATTATTTTGCAATTTTTCTATTAAACTTTGAATATTCCATTTGTTTAAATATGCATGACCTATATCTATTAAACATCTGTAGTCATTGTCTAAAATTAGTTCTTCATACTCTTGCTGATTAAACAACATATTTTCTCCAATTCCAACATTCTCAACAACGATGTCTACTTCATATTCTTTTCCTAATTCAACCAATTTTTTTATTCTTTTTTTAACTAAATCTTTTTCTACTGGCTTTACAAGCTTTTCATTACTGTGTAAAACTACAAATGAAGCCTTATATCTCTGAGCTATTTTAAAACTTTCTATATAACTATAAAGTATATCTTCCCATCCATTTTCTGTCATATCAGTAAGCCTACACCTTCTAAATGGACCATGAAATGAAATAGATTTAAATTTATACCTATTTAATACCTCTTGCATTTTCTTTGTATATTCTTCATCTAATGGCTCTATAAAAAGCTCTAGATTTTCAATATTATTTTCTTTTAAAAATTTTATTATTTCATCTACATTGTCATTATAAAAAATAAGATCACTTATATGAAGATTATTTATCATTTTTTTCTCCCTTTAAATTTTAATTTAATAAATTTGGTAAAAATAAAACTATGCTAGGAACATATGTTAGTAAAGCTAAGATAATCAAAAGTGCCAGTAAAAATGGAAATATTTCCTTTATAAAGTCTTCTAATTTTATTTTTAAAAGAGAACAAGTTAAAAACATCATAGATCCAAAAGGTGGTGTAATTCCGCCTATCATAATATTAACAACTATAACTATTCCAAAATGTAATGGGTCTATCCCTAATTTTATTGCTGCTGGAATTAATAATGGAGCTAAAATAATCATCGCTGCTCCGCCATCTATGAACATCCCAACAAATAAAAGAATTAAGTTCACAATAAGTAACATACTCCAAGGACTCGTAGTGTAATCTAATAACATCACTGTCAGTTTATGAGGTATTCTTTCCCAACTTAAATATGATCCAAATACATTAGCTGCAATTATTATAAACATTACAGTACTTGTTCCATATACAGTTTCTTTTAAAATTTCACCAAATTTTGAAACTTCTAATTCTTTATAAACAAAAAAGCCAATTAAAATTGTTATAACAACTGCCACTGCACCCGCTTCTGTAGGTGTAAAAATTCCTATTCTCATTCCTAATATAATTATAAAAGGAAGTGTTAGTGCCCAAAATGATTCTTTCAATTGAACAAGTATTTCTTTCATAGTTGCTTTTTTTTCTCTATCAGCTTTATATCCTCTTTTTCTAGAAATTATTGCAACAGTTATCATTAATGCTATTGCCATAAGAAATCCTGGGACATATCCAGCTATAAACATTTTAGTTACAGAAACATTTGCTAACAAAGCATAAATAATTAACATTATTCCAGGAGGAATTATTGGACTAATTGTTGAAGATGCTGCTGTTATTGCTGCTGAAAAGCCTTTTGAATAACCTCTTTTTACCATTTCAGGAACAAGAACTTTACATTGCATAGCTGCATCTGCATTAGCTGAACCTGAAATTCCACCCATCAAAACACTTAGTAATATATTTACTTGAGCAAGACCTCCTCTTAAATGTCCAGTTAATACTTCAGCCATACTCATAAGTCTCTTACTTATTCCTGAATAATTCATAATAGAACCCGCCATTATAAAAAATGGAATTGCTAATAAAGGAAATGATTCTGCACTTCTTATAAACTGTTGCATTATTAAATCAAGGTCCATGCTTCTATCTAAAAAACTGAAGAAAAACAATGCTGATCCCATTAAAGAAAATGCAATTGGAACACTTAAGAAAAATAAGCTAAATAATATTATTATAGGCATAAAACTAACCATTTATCTCACCCTTTACTTTTTCATTATTCTGAAATAAAATTTTTTTAGAACTTTCAATAGTTTCTAATATTGAATATAGAAAAATAAAACCAAAACCAAAAACTAAAGAAAGGTTTACGTATAGTGAAGATATCCCTAAAACAGCTGTGGGCTTTAATCTTGACGCTATTGAAAACTTTATACTCAAATAAAAGAAAGTTCCATTTATTATAACCATAATAAAATTTACAATAAATCCTATTATTTCTTGATATTTCTCTGGAAGAAGTTGAGTTAAAATATCTATTCCCATATGCATTTTTTTCTTATAGGCTGAAGCTCCTCCAACAAATACAGACCAAATAAAACAAATAGTTGCAAACTCTTCTGCACTTCTTAAAGGTGAGTTAAAAAAATAACGCATAAACACATTTGCTATAACTGTTATAATTGTAAAGCTCAAAAACATACAAGAAATTATTTCATCAATATCCCATTTTTTCATTTATTTCTCCTATATAGTACTCTTTTTTATTTTCTAACTTTTTGAATTTCATTTTGAAGCTTTTCATATATATCTGATGAAAATCCAGGAAAATTATCAAAAACTATTTTTATTTTTTCCTGAAATGCATTTTTATTAACTTCATTAAATTGCATTCCATTTTTTCCAATATCATTTTTAAACTCTTGATCTAACTCATACATCTTTTTATTATTTCTTATAGCAGCTGCTGCAATCTCTTCTTGAATAACCTCTTTTTGCTTATCTGTAAAAGAGTTCCAAACTTTTGTTGAAATATATACTCCACCTGTTCCTAAAAAATGTCCTGAAAGTGCTACATTTTTTCTTAACTCATATAATTTACTATTTGAAATAAATGAATATGTTGTTTCTGTTCCATCAATAACTTTTTGCTGAAGAGCACTTACTGTCTCACTCCAAGGCATTGCTACTGGATTAGCCCCTAAAGCATTAAATGTATCTATCCAAAGTCTACTTGCAGGAACTCTAAGTTTTATTCCTTTTAAATCTTCTGGTTCTGAAATTTTTTTATCTGTTACAATATGTCTAAATCCAAAAATATAATCTAATGAAAGTACTTTAATACCTTTGTCTTCTGCCTTTTTTTCTAACTCTTTTACAAAATCACTACTAGTAACTGCCGTATATTCCTCATATGAATTATATAACATAGGTCCTACAAGAGCTGTAAAATCTGGAACATAATCTCCTATATAACTTGGGTCAACAACCGATATAAAATCTGACCCCCTTAATACCTGTTCTATTGCATCTTTATAAGATGGTAGTTCTCCATTTGGATATACTTGAAATTCAATTTCTCCTTTTAATTTTTCATTTATTTTATCTGCAGCTTCAGAGATGTATATATGTGTAGGTTCAGATGTCTGAAAAACATGACTTACCTTTATTACTCTTGCTTTTTCTTTAGTTGTTGTTCCTCCCTCTAATCCACATCCTAAGAATAGAAGTGTTCCTACCGCCAGTCCATAATTTGTAATTTTTGAAATTGATTTTTTGATACTCATAATTCCTCCCCATTATAATTTAGTTTTTAAAATTTTTTATTAACACTACCTCTTTCTACTATATTTACAGTAGTTGTTTCTTGAGTTCCAACTTCCCCATTTATTAATTTAATTAATTTTCTTAAAGATTTTTCCGCTATCTGTTCATCTAAATGATTTATACTTGTTATACTTGGAGAAGTATACTCACACAATAACATATTATCAAATCCTATTATTGAAACTTCTTCAGGTACCTTAATTCCATTTTCTTGTAGTGCTTTCATAGCACCCAAAGCAATGTAATCATTTCCTGCAAATATTCCTGTAAAATTAAATCCTTTATTTTCTTTTATATATTTTTGAATTATTTCATAAGCCTTTTTTTCACTAAATTCTCCTGCAATTATCTTCGATTCTAATATTTCATAATTTTTTAAACACTCCAAATATCCTCTAGCTCTTCTTATTGACATCTTTCTTTTCAAATTCCCCATAAGATGTAAAATTTTTTTATGACCATTTTTTACCAAATATTCAGTTGCCTTATATCCTCCTTGAAAATTATCTGGATTTACAGTTGATATATTATTAGTTGATATATATTCTTCATAATCTAAAAGTACAATTTTATTTTTTGATTTTACAAGAGTATCTATCTCTTTATATTTTTTTCCTCCTGATATAACTATAGCTCCATCTATCAAACCATTTGCAAAAATTTTTTTCCAACTTATATTTTTTTCATTAATATATGAAATTAAAACAGAATATCCTAACATCTCAGAAGCATCTATTATCTTAGAAACTAATTCTGAATAATAAAGTGATTCTGAAACTTTTTTATACTCCCCCTCTTCGTCAATTTTTCCAGTATATATAAGTAAACCTATTATTCCAGTTTTTTTTCCTGCTAATTTCTGAGCAGATAAATTTGGACAATAATTATTTTCTTTTATTACCTTCAATACTCTTTCTCTAGTTTCTTCAGAAATATCTGAGTAATTATTTATTACTCTCGAAACTGTACTTCGAGAAACTCCGGCTAATTTTGCTATCATTTCGCTTTTTATATCAATCACCTTTTTTCAAATATAATTTTACTAACGCGCGTTTGTAATTGCGTTTAATATAAATATACATATTTTTTTTATTTATGTCAATATTTTTAGATTAAAAAGTTTATTTTTTAGATTAATTTTTCTATTAAAATACATTTTTATGAAAATTAATAAAAAAAATTAAACAGCTCAAGCTCCTTAAAATATAGGACTTAAGCTGTTTAGATTTTATAATATTAAATTATTTCCTTAAAAATGGATAGCTCACATGTTAACATTATATCTTTACAAGTTTATACATTTTCTAGAGGAGTATATGGATTTACACTCGGTTTTGCTAAAAATCTTTTGTAATATGGAATTGTTATAGAAATTAAAGTAAATACCAATAATATTTGTTGATACCATAATAAAGAGATTACTTCAAATGGTGTTACTTTACCTTTACAAAACCCAATAAGTATTAACATTTGAGCTCCATATGCTCCAGCTGAACCAAATAAAATAGGGGTAGCAATACTTACTGTTTTATTTATTTTTGAAATAACAGCCAATTTTTTTGATTTACTTCTAAATTACTATTTTCTTTTGAAATATCAGTAAGATTAAAATGCTTACATATATTATTTAACTCTTCAAATTTATTTACTATATTAGATTTATTTCAATATAATTTACTTACTAATCTTGTATTTATTTTAATATATTCTTGTTCATAAAAATTTTTTAATTCCATTTTCACATTCCTCCTTTATTTTATATTTATCTATTTTCTTAATAACTACTATAAAAATTATAAAAACCTTTTATTAAATTACTTTAAATACTCTTTGGGAATCTGCTATCAGCGCGCCTTTTTTAACAACAAACAACAAATAAAAAAAAAAGAAAATATCAACCTAAAGTTAATATTCTCTCATAATTTTTTATTTTTTAGTTTTAATTAGAATTATATCCAAACTCTCCTCTTGAATTTAATTTATCTTTCCACTTACTCTCTTTAACTTCAATCGCTTCATCACTAAAATTAGAGGCAACAACTTCCAAAATAGAGAATTTAAAATTTTCTTTAAAGTAGTTACTATCTTGTTTCCATAATTCTAGGAGCTGTTTATTTCCTCCATGTCCATTATTTATATATTCAAGCCATCTTCCCCAAAAACCATCTACTCCATTTGCTGATCCTATATATTTTTTATTAGTTTTTATATCTAACAATAGATAAATTCCTTTAGAATTAATTAGAGGAAGTTTCCATT
>JBOGAY010000285.1:0-16448 GCA_051655925.1 Sarcina sp.
ATAGATATAAGTAAAATAATATATATATTATAAAAAAGTGTGATAAATATAATTGTTTAAAATTTAACAATCTTTTATTATATGAATGTAGACGAAATTTTTATAGATAAGCGAGATAAAAATGTATAAAGAGATTAATATATATTTCTTAAGTTTTTTAATGTATTAACAGTTTATTATTTTGCAAATAAGTTATTTAGAAATGGATTTGTTCCAGGCTTTGCAGCCTTTACCTTCCCACTTGCTGTTAGTACACTTGCAACATATAAAGTTGTGGGCTATTTAAAAGTTCATAGTCTTGGATTTGTTGGACTTTTCAAAGGAATTGCAATGGTTGAACTTATAGTTACATCATGTATTATTGCTTATGTATTAATCAATTTCTTGATTTTATTCTTTAAAGCAATAGCATCTGTTAAAAATTAAGTATTTAAAGCTTTTTGATATAAAGCTCTATTATTCTAACTAAATAGGAATAATAGAGCTTAAATTTTTATGTTTTAAATTACATTAAATGTAATGAGAGATATTAGGTTTATTTTATGATTTATATTTGTTAAAATTAAATGAACGAATATAAAGGTAAGAGGTGTTTTTATGATTGAAATGGATTATTTATATAAATTGGATAGTTTTGATGGCTTAAAAGAAACATCTCTAAAAAAACTTTGTGAGTGTGCAAATATAAAATGTTACATGAAAAGTACTCACATTATAAGAGAACGAGAATTTTGTGATCAAATTTTTATGATTTTTAGTGGAAAAGTAGCTATTTATAAAACTAATGAATGTGGAAATAAAAAAGTAATATTTATTTTAGATAAGGGAAACTTTATAAATGAAAACCAATTAGATGATTTATCTTCTTCTATAAATTGCGAAGCTTTTGAAAATTGTGAAATAATTGCTTTTAATAAAGAAAAGTTTATAGAAATTATGAAAGAAGACTTTACATTTACAAAGATAGTTATAGATTCCCTATCAAAAAAATCAAGGCGTATGTATAGACAGTTAAAGAATGCAACATCTATAAATATAAAGAAAAAGCTTGCTGCAAAGCTTTGGAAATTAAGTAATGATTATGGTGTAAGTTGTAGTGAGGGAACTTTGATAGATCTAATTTTATCAGTTACATATTTATCAGAAATGTTTGGAACACCAAGAGAAACTATTTCAAGAGCTTTAAAAAGTTTAATGGAAGAGAATTTAATTATACAAAAAAACAAAAAAATCATAGTTAAAGATAGGAATAAGTTAGCTAGTTATTTTAAGGGGATTGATATTTAAAGGGATATTTAATCCCTTTATTTTTATAAGATAACTTAGTAATTCATAGATTATTGTGATATTTATCATAGAGAATTTTGAATTGTGAAATTATAATCAAAGTATAAGTAATAGAGAATAATTAAAATATAAACAATAGAGATAACAAAATTTTGTGAGGTGGCATATGCAATTTAAGATAAATGTAGAAAATTTAAATGAAATTTTTGGGAAATTAAAGCATGAATATAAAATTTATGCGCCAACAGTTGTTGTTGGGGATGGAAGATTTTCTGATACAGATGTTATAAGATATGGAGAAGTTAGTACGGTTGAAGAAATTGAATTTGAAAAGAAAGCTCAGTTTTCATATAAAGAAGTATTACTTCCAATTAGACAAACTTTATTCTTCTTTACAGAAAAAGAAGTTAAAGAGCCAGAAGTTGATAGCAAAAAACTTCTTATATTCTTAAGAAGTTGTGATCTTCATGCTTTAAAAAGAATAGATGATATTTATTTAAGAAATGGATTTGTTGATAAGTATTATAAAGAATTAAGAGATAAGGCTAAATTTGTTTTAATAGGTTGTGAAAAGAGCTTTGATAGTTGTTTCTGTGTAGATATGGGAACAAATAAGAGTGATAATTATGATGCTTATTTAAAAGTAGTAGATAATGAAGCTTTTATGGATGTTAAAGATGAAGAAATTTTATCATACTTTGAAAATACAGCAAAGAATGAGCAAGAGGTTAAAGTAGATTTTGTAACAGAAACAAAGACAAGAGTTAATATTCCAGATAATTTAGATCAAAGAATAACTAAATCTGAAATGTGGAATGAGTATAATGATAGATGTATAGCTTGTGGAAGATGTAACTTTGCGTGTCCTACATGTACATGTTTTACTATGCAAGATATTTTCTACAAAGATAATAACAAAAATGGTGAGAGAAGAAGAGTATGGGCATCATGTCATGTTGATGGATACACAGAGATGGCAGGAGGTCATTCATTTAGAAAAACTAAAGGTGAAAGAATGAGATTTAAGGTTATGCATAAAGTTCATGACTACAAAACAAAATGGGGATATAACATGTGCGTTGGATGTGGAAGATGTGATGATATATGTCCTGAGTACATTTCATTCTCATCAACTATAAATAAACTTGAAAAAGCAATGGAAGAGGTGGCTAATAATGAGTAATATAAAAAATGAATATGTTCCATTTTTATCAGAGATAAAAGAGGTTATAAAACATACAGATAAAGAATATACTTTCAGAATGGAATTTGTTGGAGATGTTAAACCAGGACAATTCTTTGAAGTATCTCTTCCAAAGTTTGGAGAAGCACCAATATCAGTTAGTGGTATAGGAAGCGACTATGTAGATTTAACAATAAGAAAAGTTGGTAAAGTTACTAATGAAGTTTTTGAAAAGTATGTTGGAGACAGATTATTCCTAAGAGGACCTTATGGAAATGGGTTTGATTTAGAAAATTATAAAAATAAGGAAGTTATAATTGTTGCTGGTGGTACAGGAGTTTCACCTGTAAAAGCTGTTATAGATTATTTTGCTAATAATCCATCAGATTGTATAAATAGTACGCTTATAGCAGGATTTAGATCACCAGAGGATATGCTTTTTAGAGAAGAGATGGAAATTTGGAAAAAAAATCTTAATACTTGCATAATTACAGTTGATGGAGCGCAAGAAGGGTATACAGGAGATATAGGGCTTGTAACTAAATATATTCCTGAGTTAGAGATTAAAGATAAAGAGAATGTACAAGTAATAGTTGTTGGTCCTCCAATGATGATGAAGTTTACAGTTATGGAATTTGAAAAGCTTGGAATTAAAGAAAAAAATATTTGGATTTCACAAGAAAGAAAAATGTGTTGTGGAATAGGAAAATGTGGTCACTGTAGAATGGGAGATACATATATCTGCTTAGACGGACCAGTATTTAATTACGTAGAAGGTAAACTTTTAATAGATTAATAGGAGGATTTGAAATATGGGAATGGATATAAATGTTAAAGATCTTAAAAAAAATGCATTTAGAATTACAAAGCATAGAGGAATGACTGCTTCTAGAATAAGAGTTCCAGGTGGGCAGTTAAAGGCTGAACACTTAGGGATGATTCAAAAAATTGCAGAGGATTATGGAAATGGGCTTGTTAATATAACAATAAGACAAGGATTTGAGATTCCAGGAATTAAAATGGAAAGTATGCCAGAAGTTAATAAAATGCTTGAACCATTAATTCAAGGACTTGAAATTAATGAGGTTGTTCCTGAAACAGGATACTCAGCAGCAGGAACTAGAAATATATCTGCATGTATAGGAAATCAAGTATGTCCTTATGCAAATTACAATACAACTGAGTTTGCAAAAAGAATAGAAAAAGCTATTTTCCCAAATGATCTTCATTTCAAAATAGCATTAACAGGTTGCCCTAATGATTGTATAAAAACTAGAATGAATGACTTTGGTATTATGGGAATGACAGAACCACAATATGATAGCAGCAGATGTGTTTCTTGTGGGGCTTGTGTTAAAGTATGTAAAAAGAAATCAACAGGAGCATTAAGTGCTAACAATTACACAGTAGAGAGAAATCATGAGATGTGTATAGGTTGTGGTGAATGTGCGTTAGTATGTCCAACAAGAGCTATGAGCAGAAGTGAAGAAAAATATTATAGATTAGTTTTAATGGGTAGAACAGGTAAGAAAAACCCAAGACTTGCAGAAGATTTCTTGATTTGGGCAGATGAAGCAAGTATAATAAAAATAATCAAAAATACATATGATTATGTTAAGGAATATATAGCTAAAGATGCACCAGGTGGAAAAGAGCATATAGGTTATATAATAGATAGAACAGGATTTATGGAATATAAAAAATGGGCATTAAAAGATGTTAATCTTTCTGAAAAAGCTGTTATGAAAAATAATGTTTACTGGAGCGGAGTTAGATATAAGTAATTCAATTAAATTTTTGTAATGGTGAAAGGAGTAGCAAAGCTACTTCTTTTTTTCAAAAAGTAATTTTTATTTATAATCAAATGACAAATATTTAACAAAATAAACTTGAAAGCAGGGAATGTTATGAAAAAAGTACAATCAACTTGTAATTACTGTGCAATAGCATGTAATTTAGACTTTTATGTTGAAGATAATAAAATAGTAAAAATTCATCCAACAGAGAATCATCCAATTAATAATGGATTTTGTTGTATGAAGGGATTAAGTTTAGATAAACAAAATTCATTGATAAAAGCACCAAAAGGACCAAAGATTAAAAATGATGCTGGAGTATTAGAGGAAGTTTCATGGGCTGATGCATTTAATGTAACAGCTAAAAAATTACAAGAAGTCAAAGATAAGTATGGAAGTGAAAGCATTGCATTTATAAGTACAGGGCAAATTGATGCTTTAGAAATGGCATTACTTGGTCATGTTGTAAGAACTTATTTAGGTGGAAATGGAGATGGAAACACTAGACTTTGTATGGCAACTGCTGTTGTATCATATAAACAAAGTTTTGGATTTGATGCACCACCATATTCTTTAAAAGATTTTGAATTATCAGATACTATTTTCTTATTTGGAGCAAACCCAGTTGTTGCACATCCTATTATTTGGGGGAAAATAAAGCATAATAAAGATGCAAAAGTAATAGTTGTAGATCCAAGAAAATCAGAAACAGCAAAGAATGCAGATATATGGGTAGACATAAAACCAAAAGCTGATTTAGCACTTTTATACACAATTGCAAACGTTCTTATAAATAAAGATTTTATAGATAGAGATTTTATAAAAGAACATGTAGATGGGTTTGAAGACTTTAAAGTATTTGTAGAAAAATTCACTTTAGATAAAGTAGAAGAGGCTACAGGCATAAGTGAAGAAAGAGTATTAGAGCTTGTTGATTTAATTCATAATGGAAAGAAGGTTTCTTTCTGGTGGACTATGGGAGTGAATCAAAGCTATCAAGCAGTTAGAACTGCACAAGCTATAATAAACTTAGCGTTAATTACAGGAAACATAGGAAAAGAAGGAACAGGAGCGAATTCTATTACAGGACAATGTAATGCTATGGGTTCAAGATTATTTAGTAATACTACAGCCTTATATGGTGGTGGAGACTATACTAATCAAGCAGAAAGAGATAGAATAGCAGAAATTTTAAAAATAGATGAAAGTATGTTACCAACAAAACCAACACTTCCTTATAATGCGATAATTGAAAATATAATTAGTGGAAAAATTAAAGCTTTATGGGTTGTTGCAACAAATCCTGTACACTCATGGACTAACAATAAAACTTTTAAAGAAGCAATAGATAATTTAGATGTTTTAATTGTTCAAGATATATATGATGATACAGATACTGCAGTATTTGCAGATATAATACTTCCATCAACACCAACAACTAAAAAAGAAGGTTTCTTAATTAATACAGAAAGAAGGCTTACAGGACTTCAAAAAGTATTAGAAAAGTCAGAAAATGAAAGAGATGACTATGAAATCTTTAAGGGAGTTGGAGAAGCTCTAGGAATGGGAAGTGCTTTAGATGTTTGGAAAACAAAAAAAGATGCTTTTAATGTTTTAAGAGAATCTACTAGAAATATGCCATGTGATTTTACTGGTGTTAATTATGAGGATTTAATGGAGTCAAAAGGTATACAATGGCCGCTTAGAGAAGGTGAAAAATTAAAATCAGATGAGAGAAGATTATTTGAAGATGGAAAGTTCTTTACACCTAATGGAAAAGCGAAATTATTATTTGAAGATATAGCACAAAATGAAGTGGCAGCAACAAAAGAGTTCCCTTATATTTTAAATACAGGAAGAGGAACTGTTGGGCAATGGCATACTCAAACAAGAACAAGAGAAATAGCATTTACAAGTCATGTTGTAGAGAAAGAAGCTTATGTTTATATAAATAAAGAGGATGCTGAAAATCTTGGTATTTCTAATAATGATTATATTTATTTAAAATCAATCAATGGTCAAAAAAGTAAGTTTTTAGCTAAAGTTACTTTAGATATGAAAAAAGGACAGTTATATGCACCAATTCATTATATAGAAACAAATGTATTAACTCCTTCATTATATGATTCATATTCAAAAGAACCATCATATAAAACAACTGCTATAAATATAGAAGTTATTGAAAACTAAAGAAAAGGTGGATTAATTATGAAAAGAATTAAAATAGATAGAGAAAAGTGTATAGGGTGTCTTACATGCACAACAGCTTGTATAGTATCTCATGATTCAGAAGATACAAGAAGTAGAGTTGTAATTGATAGTTCAGGAAAATATGCACCAATATTTTGCAGACATTGTGAACATCCAGAGTGTGTTTATACTTGTATGACAGGTGCTATGCACAAAGATAAGGAAACATCTTTTGTATTATATGATAGCAAAAAATGCGCAAGTTGCTATATGTGTGTAATGGCTTGTAGTTTTGGAGTGCTAAAGGCAGATAGTAGAAAACAAAAAGAAATTTTAAAATGTGATATGTGTATTTCAACAGCGGAGAAATCACCACATTGTGTAGCTAATTGCCCTATGGGAGCAATTACAGTTGAGGAGGTTGAGGAATAATGAAGTATGTAGTTATTGGAGCATCAGCAGCTGGAATAAGTGGAGCACAAAAATTAAGAGAGCTTGATGAAAATGCACAAATAGTTTTAGTTTCTAAGGATGAAGATATATATTCAAGATGTATTTTACATCATTATATTAGTGGGATTAGAAATGTAAAACAACTTGATTTTTCTGAAGAAGATTTTATAAATAAATATAATATTGAATGGAAAAGTGGCGTAGAAGTTGTAAATGTAAATGACATAGAAAAAAATATAACTTTAAATAGTGGCGAAAAAGTAGATTATGACAAACTTTTAATTTGTAGTGGAGCATCTTCATTTATTCCGCCTATAGAAAATCTTAGAGAGGCAAAGAACGTTATAGGACTTAGAAATCTTGATGATGCAAAGAAAATTAAAGAAATTGGGGCTAAAGTTAAAAATGCAGTAGTTTTAGGAGCGGGGCTTATAGGGATAGATGCAGTATCATCTCTTATGAAGTATGATTTAAATCTTACATTAATAGAAATGGGAGATAGAATACTTCCTATCCAATTAGATAAGCATGCAGCAAAAGGGTATGAGGACAGATTCAAAGAGCAAGGTGTAAATTTAGAGCTTGCAGTTAAGGCTCAAAAAGTTATAGTTGATGAAAATAACTGTCCAAAAGCAATTTTATTAGATACAGGGAAGGAAATACCTTGTGAGCTAATAGTTGTTGCAACAGGAGTTAGATCAAATACTAAATTCTTAGAAGGTAGTAATATTGAATTTGATAAGTTTGGTTTAATTATAGATGATGAAGGTAGAACGAGTGTAGAGGATGTATATGGTGCAGGAGATGTAACAGGAAGAAATCCTATATGGCCAACAGCAGTTAAAGAGGGAATAATAGCAGCATATAATATGTGTGGTGTAACAAAGCATATGACTGACTTTTTTGGTAGCAAAAATACAATGAATTTTGTAGGGCTTGCAACTTTATCAGTAGGGCATGTTAACTTAACTAAGGAAGAGGAAGATGAATACTTAGTTGACACATTGGTAACAGAGGACAGTTATAAGAAAATAGTTCATAAAGATGGAAAGATAATTGGAGCAATAATACAAGGTGATTTATCATATGCAGGAATACTAACACAGTTAGTTAGAGCTAATATAGATATTTCTAAAGTGAAAAAACCAATTTTTGAAATAGATTACTCTGATTTCTTTAACTTAACATCAAATTTAGAGTATACTTATTAAGAGTAAGTTAGATACCATATAAATTAAAATAAATGAATAAGGCTGTATCAAAATAACTTATTGTATAATTTAGATTTTGATGCAGTCTTTTTTTAAGGAGATGTTGAGATGATTTCATTAGAAGAAGCACAAAGTGCTATTTTAAAATATGCAAAACTACAAGATATTGAAGAAATAGAACTTATAGAAGCTAAAGGAAGAGTATTAGCGCAAGATGTATATTCTAAAATAGATAGTCCACCATTTAATAGATCGCCTTTAGATGGATTTGCAGTTAAAGCGTGTGATTTGTCAAAAGATGAAAGTAGAGTTTTTACTGTCATTGACACTGTTTATGCAGGTGGTGTTAGCAAAAAAACTATTAAAAATTTTGAAGTAGTAAGAATTATGACAGGTGCAAAAATTCCAGAAGGTGCAGATACAATAGTAAGACAGGAAGATGTGAAATTTTTAGGAAATGATAAGGTAGAAATGGCAGTAAGTCAAAAACCTTATGATAATTTTATTTTCCAAGGGGAAGACTTTAAAAATAATACATTAATTTTAGAAAAAAGCACTTTAATTGGTGCATCTGAAGCAATGGCAATTGCATCTTTAGGTTTTTCAAAAGTAAAAGTCTTTAAAAAGATAAAAGTTGGAGTAATTACAACAGGAGATGAACTTTTAAATCCAGGAGAAAATTTAGTTGAGGGGAAAATTTATAATAGTAATAAAACTTTCTTAAAATTTAGATTAGAAGAACTTGGATGTGATGTTTCGTTTTTTGATTCTATATCAGATGAAAAAGATGCTATAAGGGATATTGTTAAAAAAGCACAAGAGATTTGTGATCTTCTTATTTCAACTGGTGGAGTATCTGTTGGAGAAAAGGATTTAGTACAAGAAGTGGTTTTAGGGCTTGGATATGAACTGTTATTTTGGAAGGTGGATATAAAACCAGGTTCTCCAATGTTTGCAGCCGTAAACGATTCTAAAATTTATATTGGACTATCAGGTACACCAGTTGCAGCAGCAACAACTTTTGAGTTAACTGTAAGAAACTTATTAAGTTTAATGCTTGGTGGGTGTGAAACCTTAAAGTTAAAAAAGCTACAAGCTATAGTAGAAGATGAATATAAAAAGGTTTCTAAAAAAAGAAGATTTTTAAGAGTGTATCTTGAACAGGATAAAGAAAATAAAGTTTATATAAATAAAGTTTATCAAAGTCCTGGGCAAATAAATACTATGCTAGGAAGTAATGTTATTTTAGAAGTTCCTAAAAATGTTGAACTTAAAAAAGGCGATTTAGTAAAAGTATTCAAATAGGATGGAGTAAACATATGAAAAAAGATATGAGCGTTGTTATTTTATCTGGTGGAAAAAATTCAAGAATGAATTATAAAACTAAGGCATTTTTAAACCTTGGTGATAAAAGATTTATTGATAGAATTTTAGAGAACTTAGAAGGTTTTAAGGATATATATATATCATGTAATGATTTTGATTTATATTCTGAATTCACTAATAGATGTACTTTAATATCAGATGAATTTAAAGATATAGGTCCTATTGGGGGGATATATTCATCCTTAAAGCAAATAAAAACAGATAAGGCATTAATTATAGCAGCAGATATGCCATTTGTTACAGAAAACTTTATTAATGCTATAACTAGTATAGATTCGAATTCAGATATATTAGTTGCAAGCACAGGAGATAATTTAGAACCATTATTTTCTATTTACTCTAAATCGGTTATAAAAACTATAGAAGAGTTTATAGAAAAAGGTGATTATAAATTAAGAAATCTTATAAAGGCAAGTAAGACTTCATATTTCTATATTAGCGATTCTAAATGTGTAAGTAACATTAATACTGTTGATGAATATTCGAGTATAGAAAAAAAATATAAAAAGCCAATAATTATAAATGTTGTAGCAAGCTGTTCTAATTCAGGAAAAACTACTCTTATTGAAGGAATAATAAGAGAGCTTAAAAAAGAGAAATGTATAGTTTCTACAATAAAACATGATGTTCATGGATTTGATATAGATAAAAAGGGAAAAGATACATATAAGCATAGATTAGCAGGAGCTGATAATGTATCTATATCATCTAAAAATAGATTTGCTTTAATAAAGGAATTAAGTGAAGAAATTAGTCTTGATAAGATTATAGGGCAAAACTTAGATAGTGATTATATAATTGTAGAAGGTTATAAATATAGTGATTTAAGAAAGATAGAAGTTTTTAGAAAAGATATATCAAAAGAGATAATATCACAAGATGAAAAACTTATAGCAGTAGCAACAGATGATCTAAATCTTGATACAAAAGCTATAAAGGTTGATATAAATGATTATAAAAAAATAGTTGAGTTAATAAAAAAGGAAAGATAAAAATAAAGAATAAAAAAACTCCCTTTAACGTTTTGCTTAAAGGGAGAAATAATTCTTATATTGATAAGTTTTTACTTTTAGGTTCTTTGTAGAGTATAAGTATGATAGCTGCAATTAAAATTATGCAGTATCCAATTATGTTAACAAAGCTTGGTAGTTTTCCAAAGACTAAGAATCCTAAAATTGCAGAAAAGATAACATCGGTATATCTAAATAGTGCTATATCTCTTGCAGGAGCGTATTTATAAGCGTTGATTATTGAAAACTCAACTATTATGTAGAATAATCCAGCTAAAACTAGATAGATTGTTGTATGTAATGATAGCGGTTTATAAAAAATAATCATAAATGGTAAAAGGATTATTGATGAAATAAAGTTATAGAAAAATACAAGTGTTACAGGTTCGCATTTATTTCCAAGGTATCGCATAGTTACACTATCTCCACCATTCATAGCAGCTCCTATTATTGCAGCTATTGATGGAACTAAAAGGAATTTAATACTTGTTGGATTTACAACAAATAAAACACCTATGAAAGCAACGCATATAAGAATAACTTGGTGTAGTTTAATTTTTTCTTTAAGAAATACATATGAAAAAATTAAAACAAAGAAAATGCTAAGGTCTTGTAACATAGTTGCATTCGATATTAATAAATATTGTAATGCATAAAGGTTAAGTGTAATTCCTATAATTCCAAAAATGGTTCTAAGTGAAAGACCAAGAATATTTTTTTTAGAACCAATATATAAAGATTTATCTTTAAATCCAAACTTTATTGCTATATAGAAAAATGCAAAAATAGCAGCAATACCATTTCTATAAACAGTTTTTTCAGCAACAGGAATTGGACCTGCAATTTTTAAAAAGGTTGACATTATAGATAGTGATAAAGCAAAAATTATCATATACACTATCCCTTTTCTTTTGTTATACATATAAAAACTCCTTGCAAATATATTTAATTTATTTTGATTATAACATGAATTTATATTAATACAGATAAAAATAAATACAAAAGTGTTTACAAAAAAGTTTGTAAAAATATTTGTTTATAAGATTACAAATTTATATGAATTTTTATTAGTAAAGTAACAAAATATAATCTTATATTTTAAAAGTATTTAAATAATAAATCATTAAAGATTTTAGAAGTGCAAAATAAAAAGAAAAGGTTCATATAAAATGCTTTTATTAGAAAAAGATGTGTAGTAAGATATTAATAGTAAATGAAATAGGAGTGAAGAATATGTATACAGTAGGAATAATAACAAGTAGTGATACTGGATTTCGTGGTGAAAGAGAAGATAAAAGTGGACCAGTAATAAAAAGCATAGTAGAAAAAGATGGTTTTAAAGTTGTTGATACTGTAATTGTACCTGATGAAAAGGAAATGCTTAAAAAAGAATTTATAAGAATGAGTGATGATTTAGGTGTAAATTTAATTTTAAGTACTGGTGGTACAGGATTCTCACCAAGAGATATAACACCTGAGGCAACAAAAGAAATTATAGAAAAAGAAGCACAGGGAATTTCTGAGGCAATAAGAATGTATAGCTTGTCTATTACAAAAAGAGCAATGCTTTCAAGAGCAACTGCAGGAATAAGAAAGAAGACGTTAATAGTCAATTTACCAGGAAGCCCTAAAGCTTGTGAAGAAAGTTTAGATTTTATATTAGATACATTAAAACATGGAATTGATATTTTAAATGAAACAGCTAAAAACTGTGCTAGAAAATAATTTGTAGTAAAACAAAAGAGAAGGGTGGATATAATATTATGAAAATGATTAAAACACAAGATGCAGTAGGAAGAGTTCTTCTACATGATATTACTAGAATAGTTCCTGGAGAATTTAAAGGTGCTGCTTTTAGAAAAGGGCATGTTATAAAGGAAGAGGATATTGAAGTGTTACTTTCACTTGGAAAAGACCATATTTATGTTTGGGAAGAAACAGAAGGTCTTGTACATGAAAATGATGCAGCTAAAATTCTTATTGATTTAGCTTGTGGAGATGGATTTGAATATGCTGATGTAAAAGAAGGTAAGATAGATGTCTTTGTTAAAGAAGATGGTCTTTTAAAGATAGATACAGAAGAGTTGTTAAAATTAAATATGATAGAAGATATTATGTTTGCGACATTACATAATAATATGCCTGTTAAAAAGGGTGAAAAAGTTGCAGGGACAAGAGTTATTCCTCTTATGATTAAAGAAGAACTTCTTGAGGAGGCTAAAAAAACTTGTACAAAGAAAATACTTTGGATTGAAGAAATTAAAAAGAAAAAAGTTGGAATTGTAACAACTGGAAATGAAGTTTTTTATGGTAGAATACAAGATAAGTTTGGACCTGTAATAAAAAGAAAAGTTGAAGAGTTTGGTTGTGATGTGTTAGGTCAAACTATAGTAAATGATAATAAAGAAAATATTACAAAAGCAATACAAGAGTGGCTTGAAAAAGGAGCTGAAATGGTTGTTTGTACAGGCGGAATGTCAGTAGATCCTGATGATGTGACTCCATCAGCTATTAAAGATTGTGGTGGAGAAATAGTTACTTATGGATCACCTGTACTACCAGGGGCTATGCTTCTTCTTTCATATGTTGATGGAATACCAGTTCTTGGACTTCCAGCTTGTGTTATGTTCTCTAAGAGAACAGTTTTTGATTTAGTTTTACCAAGAGTTTTAGCAGATGAGAAATTAACTAAACTTGATATTGCAAAACTAGGTCATGGTGGGCTTTGCCTTGATTGCAAAGTTTGCACATACCCACATTGCTCATTTGGTAAGTAAAATCTTTTAGCAGTTTAAGGAGAAGTAAATATGGATGAATTAACTCATTTTGATGAAAATGGAAATGCTCGTATGGTAGATGTTTCAGAGAAAAAGGAAACTAAAAGAATAGCACTTGCTAGAGGTGCTATAAAACTTAGTCCTAAAATTATTAAAAGAATAAAAGAGGGGACTGTTGAAAAAGGTGATGTGTTAAATGTTGCTAGAATAGCAGGAATTATGGGGGCGAAGGCAACAAGTACATTAATTCCAATGTGTCATCCTCTTATGATTAATGGAGCAAATGTAGATTTTGAGATAGATGATGAAAATAATAGAATTATTATTTATGGTCGTGTGAAAATTACTGGAAAAACAGGAGTTGAAATGGAGGCTTTAACAGCTGTATCTATTGCAGCTCTAACAATTTACGATATGTGTAAGGCTATTGATAAATCTATGGTGATTGAAAATATTCATTTAGTATCTAAAGAAGGTGGGAAAAGTGGAGATTTTCAATTTGAAGGAAGTGTATAATGAAGGATAAATGTGGTAGAAATATAGAGTATTTAAGAATATCTTTAACTGATGCTTGTAATTTAAGATGTGTGTACTGTATGCCAGAAAAAGATGTGAAGTTTAACAATATAAAGTCAACACTAACTAATCAAGAGCTAAAAAAAATAATAAAAGTGTTTGCAAAACTTGGTATAAAAAAAATAAGATTTACAGGTGGAGAACCACTTTTAAGAGAGGATCTTGATCAGCTTATTAAAATAGCAAAAGATTCAGGTATCAATAAAATTGCAATTACAACAAATGCAATTTTACTTGAGGAAAAGCTAGATAAGCTTGTTGATGCAGGATTATCAGAGGCAAATATAAGTCTTGATACACTTGATAAGCAAAAATTTGAAGATATAACAAGAGGTGGAGATTTATTTAAAGTTTTAGGGGCTATAGATAAAGCGTTAGAAAAAAATATAAAAGTAAAAATAAATGTAGTTATTATCGATGGAATGAATGATGATGAGTTTATAGAACTTTGCAAAATGTCTATTGATAAAAATTTAGATGTAAGATTTATAGAACTTATGCCAATTGGAGAAGGTCTTAAATTTAAAGGAAAAACACAAAAAGAACTTTTAGAAAAACTTGAAAAAGAATTTAAAGTATCAAAAGCTGAAAATGTAGGAGTAAATGGACCTGCAGGATACTATAGAATACATAATGCAAAAGGTAGAATAGGTTTTATTACACCAATGTCTAATAAATTTTGTGATAAATGTAATAGAGTTAGAATTACAGCAGATGGTTATTTAAAAGAATGTCTTCACTTTAAAGGTGGGCTTAATTTAAAAGAATTAGTAAATGATAAAAATGAAAATTTATTAGAAGAAAATCTAAAGAAAAGTATATTTAATAAACAAACAGAGCATGAATTTGTAGAAAAAAAATCATCACAAGATAGCAAATTCATGTTTCAAATAGGAGGATAAGATGGGAAGATTAGTATCTATATGTATAAGTGAGAAAAAAGGTATAGGAAAAACACAAATTAACGAAATAGAACTTGTAGAAGGTTTTGGATTAAAAGGGGATGCACATGGTGGAAACTGGCACAGACAAGTATCTCTTCTAGAAAAGGAAAAAATAGAAGACTTTATAAGAAGAGGTGGAAAAGTTAAGTTTGGTGATTTTGGAGAAAACTTAGTAACTGAAGGAATTGATTTAGATGAGATTCAAGTAGGTGATAAAGTAGAAGTTGGAGATGCTATTTTAGAAATTACTCAAAAGGGTAAAAAATGTCATGATAAATGTCATATATACAAAATGGTAGGAGATTGTATCATGCCTAAGAATGGTGTATTTGCAACAGTTCAAAAAGGTGCACACATTAAAGTTGATGATAAAATGAGTGTTATAAAAAATAAAAATATTTTAAAGCTTTAAAAGTTTAAAGTGCAGACTTAGTTGATGATATTTAAAAAAAGTCTTTAATATAATATAATATATAAAAAAGATGATTTGGGTATTTAGCCAAAATCATCTTTTTTATATATTTAAAACATGGAGGTTGGCAGATAATAATATGAAAAAGAAAGCAATTATATTTGATTTAGATGGAGTAATATTTGATACAGAAAGGCTTTATCTTGAAGTATGGCAAGAAGTGTTCAAAGAATATGGATATAACCTTAAAAAAGAACTTTACTGTACTTGTATGGGAAAAGGAAGAGAAAAAGTAAAAGAGATTTATAAAGAAAGTTTTGGGACAAGTCTTCCAATAGAAGAAATGTATAAAATTAAAGATGAAAGATTAGATAGAAGAATAGAAACAGATGAAACTTTGCTTAAAAAAGGTGTAAAAGAAACATTAACGTATCTAAAGGAAAATGGATATAAAATAGCACTTGCAACATCAGCAAAAAGAGATAGAGTAGAAAGAGATTTAAAAAGATTTAAAATAAAAGAGTTTTTTGATTTTATAGTAACAGCAGAGGAAGTTAAAAACAGTAAACCAAGCCCAGAAATTTATTTAAAAGCTATGGAAGGTATTAATGTAAAAGCAGAAGATACAATAATAGTTGAAGATTCAGAGGCTGGAGTTCAAGGTGGAATAAGTAGCAAAGCACAGGTTATTCATATTAAGGATTTAATTGATTTAAACTATGAAGGGGTAGAGTCTATAAAGGACATTACAAAGCTTATAGATATCTTAGATACAAATGCTTAATATACTTAAAATAGCAGGATTAATTACTATCAGTATAGTAGGAGTTCTTTTCCTTTTTGGAATGCTACTTAAAATAATACAAAGAACAACCACTAGAAATTTAGTGAGTAAACTTGGTCCTAAAATAATTATAATAACAGGATTAATAGGAACAACTGTGCATGAAACTTCTCATTATTTAATGGCAAAATTATTTGGTCATAAAGTAAGTGATATTAAATTATTTTCCTTAGAATTAAAATCAGAAACATTAGGATATGTAAGACATAGCTATAATAAAAGGAATTACTATCAAAGAATAGGTAACTTTTTTATAGGTGTAGCACCAATTCTAATTGGAACAGGTGTAGTAATATTACTACTAAAATTTTTAGTACCTGATAGTTTGAGCAGTCTTATGAATAGCTTTAATCTTGATCAATATGAAAATATAACAAAG
>JBOGAY010000286.1:0-17634 GCA_051655925.1 Sarcina sp.
ATATTCATTAGCTTTTAGTAGATCATCTAAAATATTTTTACTATAATTTTTATTTATTTGGAGATTTTCAACGTCTTTTAATTCTTCAAATCGTTTATTAATAGACGATTCATATTTCTTTTTAATTTCTTCTTTTGTATGTTCATATTTTCCAATAAATTCGTTATCATATTTTAAATTAGATTCAATAGTAGCGATATAATTTGAAACTGTTTTTAATTCGCTTTCTTCTTCTTTTGTTAATATTCTGTTTTCTTTTAATTTTTCTAATTTTTCTAAAGTATCAATATTCTTTTGATATTCTTCTGATGCAATCGCATTTAAAATAATTCTTTTTAAATTTTGAGGTAATAATTGAGATTCAAGTCTTTCAATAGTTCTTTCACAATGTAGTTTTGTTGTTTCTCTTTCAATACTATCATTTTGATTAAATAATTCTTGATTTTCTGTAATAGAAAAATCAAGAACTTGTGGTTCTTGCTCCAATGAATTTTTATAAATTTTATGTTTTAGTTCAGTAAATTTTTTTACTTCATTAAAGTGTTCAAATTCTTCTTTTTCCCATGAAGTTAATGAGTTAATACCTGATTTATCAATTTTCATAAGAATATAACCATTTATATTAATTGGCTCTCTATCAAGTAATTCAGCTTTCAAAGTATCGCCATTTCTTTCTGCTTCAAGTTTTTGATTGGCTAAAGATTCACAACTAACTTTTTCAATTCCATATTTTTCTAATTCATTATTTAAAAAAACTTCCCATTTTTTTCTATAAATTTTAGGCATATTAATATCATTCCAAGTACGATCTTTTTTACACCCTCCAAGTTCAGGATTTTTAGGATTATATCTTTTAAAGAATTGTTCAGGCTCTCTTTCTATTCCGTCAAGTATTCTTTCAGAAAACATATAATGAACATGGATATTATCAACATTTTTTTTAGATGATGATTTTTTGTGTATTCCAAAAGAATATACAAAATCATTTCCGAAAATTTCTTTTCCAAATTCTTTTGCTATTTCGATATTAACTTCATCAGGTAATTCGTGAGGTAATGCTATTTCAAACTCTATATAAGTTCTTCCGTTGGCTCTTTCAAATACTTCGCTTGATCTCCAAAATTTATTAGGATCATTAGTTGCAAATTTAGGCATATTATTATCTTCTTTATATATCAAATCCTCATATTTTTGTGGAATATCAAAACTATCATTAAAATTATCATAATCAGGTGCATATCTTCCCTCTCTTTTGATGTAATCATCATGGTCAGAAGCTGACGTATTATGAGTTTTACTATTTCTTGTATCAAATCTATATATAGCCAAAATCTAACCTCCATTTTTTTAGATTACACCATAGGTCAAAACAACAAGTCAGCTTCGCTGACAGGGGGTTCTAGTGGGAACGCCTAGCACATCTGTTTCTTACGCAAGTAAGAAACGAGGAGACGTGTATCTTAAAGCTTTGTTTTAAGATATGGGTTAATTTTAGTTTATCATAACTATTAAAATTTACAAATAAAAGTTGTGGATTCTAATAAAAAACGTTATATTTACTACAACAAATTGTACTAATAATAACGTTTGTTTTTATTATTAGTACAACATATGTATATATATGTGAATTTTCCAAGGAGGTATGAGTGATATGAGTAAATTTATCACAAAGAGAAACAAGAAATTACTACTTTTGGTGGTTGTATTAATGGTGGTAATTTCAGCGATTTCATTTGCAAGTCTTTCAGGACTTCCAATTGAAAGTAATTTAGAGAAGTATATGGGAATGATTATTAGAATTTCAAGGTTCGTTGTAGGATTTGGAATTATATTTACTGCCTTTACATTCTTTAAAGGTAGTCAAATGTGGATGATCGGATTTGGTATTATCATGGTTGCTTTAATTATTGGTAACTTAGATACAATTTTAAATCTACTTGGTATGACTGGTGGAGTTGTAATGCCTTAAAAGGGGGAAAAAAGAAAAATGTTCAATTGGAAAAATATTTATAAAAAAAATACATCTTCATCAAAAGAAATGTTGCCAATTGATAGATATTTTGACATAGCCAAGGCTAATGATAACAAAAGGAGAATAATTTATATTCTCCTTTTGTTACAACTGTTTTCATTAACTATAATTGGAATGAATAGTTTTAAAACTAATATAAGAACATATATTGTTGAAAAAAATGGAAATAATTATGCTAACTTAGGCTATGCTAATGATCTATCAATGAAAGGGTATCAACCGTCAAGAAGTGCAATAGAATACTTTATTAATGAATTTGTAATTAAATCAAGGTTTTTATCAACTGACCTAGTTTTATTTAAGAAAAATAATGATGAAATAGCTTATTTTATGAATGGTAAAACTTCGGGAAAAGTCGAAAAATATTTAGTAGATAGTGGATATAGAGAAAAAATAAAAAATAAAGAAACTGTGGATATAGATTTACTTTCAACTCTTCAATTAACACCTAACACTTATCAAGTGCGTTGGATAGAAAAAACATATAATGACGCAGGAAGAGTAATTGGACAAAATTTAATGGTTGGAGTTTATAAAATTGATTTTGTATCTCCAAAAAGTAAAGAAAGTGTAAGATATAATCCTTTAGGAATATTAATTACTGATATATCTCAATCTATTGAAAAGAAAGAAAAATAAAATAGGAGAAATAAATATGAAAAAACGGTTAATTATGATGACGTTTATTTTACTTTCTCTATTTGTACAAGGAGCAAATATTAGTTTGCAATCCGACGCACAAAGAGGGGAAGTTTCAAATGTAATTTTTCAAAAAGATAGTAAGTATATGATTTATTCAAGACCACTTTATCAAACAGTTATTAATTTTGGAGATGAAGTTGTGGAGTATGCAGAGTTTGGAGATAATGTACGTTGGAATGTTATGGAAGATACAAACTCAATAAGAATAAAAGCAAGTGATGAAAATTTAAAAACTGACTTGGTTGTTAAGACTAATCAAGGTACTTATTATTTCTTAGTTTCCTCATACTATCAATATTATAATCCAATAATAAACTTCTTATATCCTCAAAAAGAGGAAGCTAAGAGAAGAAAGAGACAAGTTCAAGAAGAACCACTAAATGTTATTGATTTAAAACAATTAAATAACTCATATACTCTTTCAAGAAAATACAATTGGACACCAACACAAATATTTGATGATGGGGTAAAAACTTACTTAATTATGAACCCTAAAATTCAAGAAATGCCTGTTTTTTTAACTAGAACAGAAGACGGAGAATATGCACTTGTAAACTTTAGAATTAAAGAAACTGAATATGACACAAAGATCGTTGTTATAGATAGAATTTTTAAAGAGGGAGTTTTAAAATTAGGTAAGAAACAAGTATTGATAAAAAATAAAAATTATAGATTCTAAGGAGATAATATATGGATTTAAAAGAAAACCAAAATAAAGAAATCTCCAATAAAAAATCGGTCAATATAAACACTAAAAATTTAACAAAATTAATAGGTGGAGTTTTACTTGTAATATCCTTGCCGTTTCTATATATGTTTATGTTTTCATCTGATGAAAAGCAGGAAAAAACAGAACCAACAACATTCGGAAATGATGATACTTTAATAAGTCAAGGAGTGGCAAATAATTTGCCAAGTGATTACTCTTCAAGAAAAAATGAAATTGACAATACAATTAATGAAGAATTGGAGAAAAACAAAATTTCAGAGGAAAAACCAATACAGGAGATAAGAGAACAAGTTAATTATAATGAACCAAAACAATTAACAGAAGAAGAAATGTTCGCACAAGAAATTAAAAGAAGAAGAAGAGAAGCACAATTAGAAGCTAAAGTGTCAGGCTTCCAAAAAAGTAATAAATCTATAAATCAAAATATGGGTAGTAGCAGCAATAATGGAGCTAATGGAAATCCTGCTTTAGACCCTGCCTTTTTATCATCTTTATATAAGCAGGAAAAAGATGATCCAAATATGCAGAAGCAAAGAAAAGATTTTTTAAAAAATAGTGCGATAGACGAATTTGTTTTGACTAAAACTTTAACACCGTCTTTATCAAGATATGAAGTAAAAACAGGAAGCATAATACCAGTAACAATGTGGGCGAAAGTTAATTCAGATAATCCCGGCAGTATCTTAGCAATAACTAGAGAAACTGTATATGATTCATTAACAGGAACAATTAAATTAATTCCTATGGGAACTAAATTATATGGTCAATATTCATCAGAGGTGGCATTTGGACAAGAAAGAGTACAAATAGTATTTAATAGAATGACTTTACCTAATGGAAAATCAATTAATTTAGGAAGTATGATAGGAAGTGATTTAGAGGGTCAATCAGGATTAAAAGATAAGGTTGATACACATATGACTAAAGTTGTGGCTTCTGTGGTAATGTCAGCGATATTGGGAGCAGGTACGGCGATAACAACAGATAATAATAGCAATAATGATAATGATTGGAGATATGCAGCAGGACAAGGAGCAGGGGAACAAATGATTAACGTAGGAAATAAATATGCTGAAAAAGTTTTAAATGTTCAACCAACTCTAACAATTAGATCAGGATTTAGAGCAAATATCATAATAGATAAAGATATTATTTTAGAAAGCTATCAAAATAATGTTGAATATATTTTTAATTAGTAATTAGTGAGGTGGTTTAAAATGAAAAAAATCTTATTACTAGGATTTATTTTATCACAACTATCATTTTCTTTGACAGTGTATGATCCTGCCAATCATTCAGTAAATACACTTCAAAAAATAGAGAATGTAAGGCAAACATTGGAGCAAGTACAACAGACACAAAATCAAGTAAATCAACTGCAAAATGACGCATTAAATCTTAATCGTTGGGCAGGTAATTTATTAGAGCAAAATTTAGGAATCAGTAGAAAAGATATAGATAATTTAATATCTATTAGAAACTCAACTCAAAGTATTTTAAGTAACTCTAATAACTTTGATGTGAACTATAAAGAGTTATTTAAAATAGATTATAAAAATTTAAGTCTTGAAAATTTACAATTTGAAGAAGATAAGATTTTAAAAGAAGCTCAAAACGTAATAAAAACAGGATTAGAGATAACTTCAAGAGATAAAGAAAGGCTCAATAGAGCTAAAGAGTTACAAAATTTAATGGGGTCTACACTGACACCACAAGGAAGTCTTCAAGCTCAGCAGACTTCTAATCAAATAGCAATATCTAGTGCAACAAGTTTATCAAATGTAGAACAAGCAATAAGTGAGTTAATTAGATTAGAAGCATTGGCACAACAAAATGAAATTCAAAGACAAAAAATTGAAGATAGAAAAAAAGAGATTAACAATAAAACAAACATTAGAAATTCAAAATCAATTAAATTATAGAGAGGTATTTTATGAAAAAAATAATAATTGGAATATTCAGTTTATTTTTATTAGTAAGTTGTGGAGATTCAATTAAAACTTATTCAAAGGAAGAAAAGCAAAAGATGATTGAATTATCTGATCAAAATAGTAAATCAAAACAAGAATTAGAGAACATTTTAAAAGACTTAAAAGAAAAAGCAAATAAAGGAAATAATAAAGCTGAAAGTGAATATGAAGAGTTTATGACATTAATTAATTCAAGAGTTAAAATTAGACAAACAACTCCTATTAAATTGTAGGTGGCGATAATGGGTGGATTGAATGATCTATTATCAGAATTTATAAAAGTTTTCAGTAGAGCTTCAACAAATTTGATTCCAATAGCTTTAGGATTTCTTTATTTTGCTACTGCTTTTCAGATAATAAGAAGTTGTTTAAGAAATATAACTGATTTACCATTCTTTAATTTATTAAAAATAATAATCTTTTATTTTGTATATAGATATGTTATTGAAAATTATACTAGTATTTTAAATGTACTAAAATATACTGCTATAAGAATTGGAGAAAAAGGGGCAGGAGTAGGATATAATACCTTTTCAATAAATCCTGATAATATCTTTGATAAAGCATATGTGAGTATTCAACCTTTAGCAGATAAATTTAGTTGGACTAGTGGGTCTAGTTACGGTTATGGGGTAGCTTGGTTATTTGGAATTGTTTTGGTATTGTTTTTAACACTTAATATTTTTATTTTTTATTTGGAGTTTTTAGCAGTAACAAGTATTTCAATAATTTTTATTCCATTCTTAGCTTTTGAAAAAACTGATTTCTTAGGAACTAAAGTTTTTACAACTGTTACATCACAATTAATTAGATTGATGTTTTATAGTTTTTTAATGTCTATTTGCTTTAGTTATATAGGAAACGTTGCAAATATTAATACTGTTCAAGAGGGGTTTTACATAATATTAACTTTATTAGGTATAACTTGGCTAACATGGAAAGTACCGTCTCTTATAGGGGCTATTTTAAATGGTTCTCCAACTTTAGATTGGAATACTGCATGGAATAGTGGAAAAGCAGGATTTGACAACGTTAAGAGTGCAGGAAGAGGTGGAATAAAAGGAGTTAAAGCAGGAGCAAGAGGTATTGCAGGTGGTTATACAGTAGGTAGAGATGCTTATAATGGGGCAAAAACAAAAATAAGTCAAATGGCAAACTTTAGAAAATCAAGACTTCCAAAATAGAGGTAATTTATGAAAAATAAATTTGATCTAAAAACTTTAATAGGATTAATTATATTAATCTTCATTTGTATATTTGATCCTAAACAAGTTTTGAACCTAATAAAAACATTGATAATATTCTTACCATTAATAATTTTGTTAATATATATAATAAAACGAAATAAAGAGAAGTCAAAGACAGGATTAAGGTTCTTTGAAAATATGGAACAAAAAATAATAACAATAGTAGTGAGGACATTTAATATTTTTAGTAAAAAAAATAAATTTAGAAAATAGTAATACTTTTAGTCTTACTATTTTACTAAATAGCAAAAATAAAAAAAGTAATACTAAAGGTATTACTAATGGAGAAAAACTATGAAAGTAAAAAAAATATACATATTTTACTTGTTGCTAATATTTTTAATAATTTCATCTGTAAGTACTCAATATATTGCTTACAGAACTAATTATCACTCTTCATTGGGTAAATATTATTTAATAAATGGATTTAAAGTTTATCTTCCATGGAGATATTTTACTTGGAATCAAAATCCTATTTTTTTAAAAAACATTCCTGACACATTACAAAAAGCAAAAGGTATTTTTTCTTTTGGTAGTTTAATAGCTATGGGAATTATTTTAGCAATAGCAAGAGGAAAAAAGCAGCTAGATTTACATGGTACGGCAAGGTGGGCTACTAGAGAAGAATTAAAAGAAATGAATGTGTATAGTCCTACAAATGAGGGAGTAGTTATTGGTTGTGATGAAAAAGGAAATATATTAAGAAATAATGGTGTAGAACACCTTTTATTGGTAGCAGGAACAAGACAAGGTAAAGGAATTAATACGGCGATACCAACAGGGTTAAATTGGACTGATAGTATGGTTGTAACAGATATTAAAGGGGAATTATGGGGACTTACGGCAGGATATAGACAAGAGATTTTAAAGCAAAAAGTTTTACACTTTAATCCTGTGGATATGGAAGGAATTTCTTGTTCATATAATCCTTTAGACTTTATAAAAATAGGTACTTTTAAAGAAATACAAGACGCAACAGTTGTTGCACAAACTTTAGTTGATACAGAGGGAAAAGCAGAATCGGATCACTGGACAGGATCAGCAATAAATTTTTTAATAGGAGTTTTACTCCATGTTAAATATGAAAATCCTAACGCAAATTTAGGTGATGTAGTTGACTTCTTAAATCCTTTAGATATGCCTTTAATGCACCATATAGCTGATATTTTAGGCTTTCCACGAGAGGGAGAAGAAGAACCAACGGTAAGCTATTCTTTTAATCATCTAAAGCATTTTGAAAATAAAGAGTTATTTAAAGAGCTTCATGGAAAAGATACTTCGACACACCCAACAGTAGCTCAAAAATTTTCAGCGATTTTTACAACTCCTGATAAAGAAAGGGGAAGTATTATATCAACTACAAATAAAAAGTTAGAAACTTTTTTAGATCCGTTAATAAGAAAGCATATAAAAAAATCAGATTTTACAGTTCAAGACCTGATGAACGAGAAAGTAACTTTATATTTAGTTGTTCCTCCCGAAGCAATAAATAGATGTAGACCACTTTTGAGACTAATAATCACTCAAATGGTTTATGGACTAACTAAAACAATGAAATTTGAAAATAAGAGAAAAACTGTTAAGGATAAAATATATGATTCTATAAAAGGCATTAAGGAAAAAATAGAAAGTTATATCTTTATAAAACCTAAAAAAAATAGAATTTTATTTATGCTTGATGAATTTCCAAGTTTAGGAAAATTAGAGATTGTTGAAAGTGCTATGTCCTATATTGCAGGGTATGGATTAAAAGTACTTTTAATCGCTCAATCATTAAAGCAGCTTGAAAAAATTTATGGAAAAGCAAATTTCTTTAAAGCTAACTGTAGTATTCAAATTTATTTGACACCAAATGAAATTGAAGACGCAGAGCAGATGTCAAAAACTTTAGGAAATAAAACTGTTAGAATTTTTAATAAACAAATAAAAGGAGCATTTGATTTTATACCAACTAGAACAGAAAGTTTAGTTGGAAGACCTTTAATGATGGCTTCTGAAATTATGACAATGCCTTTTGAAAATTTATTAATTTTCATAACGGGAAAAAGACCAATTTATGGGAAAAAATTAATGTATTTTAAGAATAAAAAATATCTAAGTAAACTATATAGAACTCCAAAAGAGAGTGATAGCATGATAATAGAGAATTTAGATAATGGAATAAATAATTTTGCAGAAAGAGAATTAATCGAAGGAGAGTAAAAAAATGGCTAAAAGATCAACACTTGAAGTATTACTACAAAGACAAGAAGAATTAAATAAAAAAATAGCAGAAGAAAAGAGAAAACAAAGGGTTAAAAAGAGTAAGGATTTTGTGGAAATAACTTTAAAATCAATAGAATTTAATAAGATTGAGGAAATTTTTGATAAACCTGAAATCATATTCGGATTATTAGAAAATTATAAAAATATGTCAGAGGAAGAAAAAGAAAATTTATATGTAGAGTCTCAAATAAAGTATGAAGAGTTAAAAGAACAAAATAAGAGAAAAAGACCTAGTACTGCAAAGGTTAGTGAATCAGTAAATGAAGAATAGTATTTTAGAAGCAAAAGGGATTTTAACAAGTGCTTTAGAGAGACTAGACCTTTTAAAATATTTAGAAGATGATAGTGTTACCGATATTATGGTTAATCCTGACAATAAGATTTTTATAATTAAAATGGGCGAGGGTAAAATTTTTACAGGGCTTTACTCAACCCCCGAAGTTACAAGGAATGTTATTAATATTTTAGCTTCTTTAGAGGGAGTATTAATTAATGATAAAAACCCTAGAATTTCGACTTCATTACCACTTACAAATAGTAGATTTGAGGGGCTTATTCCTCCTGTTGTAGAAAATCCAAGTTTTACAATAAGAAAAAAGATTTTAAAAGTTTTAAAATTAGATGATTATGTAAGACAAGGTATCTTTACAGATCGTGAAAAAGCATTGATAGAAAACTATGTAAAAACTAAACAAAATATATTAATTGTAGGTGGAACAAATACAGGAAAAACAACTTTCGCCAATGCAGTAATTGATCTAATGCAAAATGAAAGATTGTTCTTTATAGAGGAAGTAAGAGAGCTTCAATCAACTAATTTTGATAATACTTATGTACAAGTTATAGAGGGTATATTTAGTCCTAAAGAGGCTATAAGGTCAGCTATGAGGTGGACACCTGAACGTATCATTTATGGAGAAATTAGAGGGGCAGAAGCCTTTTATTTAATCAATGCTTTTAATAGTGGACATAGTGGTGGATTAACTACAATTCACGCAAATGATTGTTATGGTGGATTATCAAAATTAGAGACATATATTTTATATGAAAAACCTTACCCATTATCAGAGTTAATCGCAAGAACAATAAATGTTGTAATGACAATGGTTGTTGAAAATAATAAAAGAACTCTTGATTCAATAGCAGAGGTTAAAGGTTATGAAAATGGAAAGTACATTTTAGACTTTAAGTATAAAAGGAGTTAATTATGGAAGAGTTAGACTTGAATTTACCAGTATATAAAGTTTTTACTAAAGAGATCACTTTAATGGGGCTACCAAGAAATTTAGCAATTGCAGTAATCGGTTGTATTTTATTTTCTTTATTAGCTTTAAAAAACTTAGTAATATGTTTGTTCTTTATAGTTATATATATTGGGTTATGTTTAACGGCAAAATTTACACCTAAATTTGACCCTAAAATTTTGGAGATAATAGGTCGTTATTGCTTTAAGCGATATTTAGATTATTGATAGATAGTAATACTTTTAGTAATACCATAGGTAATACAAAAAGTATTACTTAAAGGAGAAAAATTATGTTTAATTATTTAGTTATAGGATCGGTCCTTTTATTCCTACTAATATTTTTAAAAACTGAAAGAGAATATGATTATAAAAATAAATCTCATGTTTCAGATTATCTACCATGGGCTTTATTAGTAGGAGACGGAATTATTTTAAATAAAAATGGTAGTTTACAAAAGACTTTTAAAATAGTTGGTAAAGATTTGGATAGTTCAACAGGATATGATCTTTTACAAATGAGAGCAGATACCAACAATATTTTAAAAAGGTTAAATGGAGATTGGAATTTACATATTGAGGTAAAAAGAGAAAAAGTAAGAGATTATAAAAAATCAAAATATACTAAAAAAGTTTCTCAAATGTTTGAGGATATAAGAGAAAAATCTTTTTTAGGGAATAATGAGAAATCTTTTTATGAAAATGTAGTATATTTAACTTTATCATATTTTCCCCCAGTGGATAAAGTTTCATCAGTTAAAGGAAAATTAATTGAGGAAAATTTTGAGAGTGGATCAGATGATAAATTAATTCATTTGAATAATTTTAAAAAATTTATGAATGAACATTTCTTAATGTTAAAAGAAATATTTGTAACAATAAAAGAATTAGATGATAAGGAAACTTTATCATATTTACATTCTTGTTTTAGTCAGAATGATAAACAAGAGATTACACCATTACCAAGATATACATATTTAGATAGATATATTTCAGATACACCAATAACAACAGGGCTTGTCCCTAGTGTTGGAGATCAGTATATTGGGGCTATTTCATTATTAGATTTTCCAACTTCAACAGTTCCTTGTTTATTTAATATTTTAAATGATATGAATGTTGAGTACAGGTGGACTACTAGATATATATTTTTAGATAATTCAGAAGCTCAAAAAATTTCTCATGCTTATAAAAGAAAATGGTCTTTGAATAGAAAAGGCTTATTTACAGCAATAGAGGACAAAATCACTAAAGAAGATACTCAAACAAATTTAGAGGTTGAAGATAGACAAGAAGAAGCAGAATCTATGATTTATGATCTTCAAAATGAAAGTATAGGGGCAGGATATTATACATTTACTTTAATTTTAAAAGATAAGGATATTAAAAAATTAGAAGATAATTTACAAAATGTAATTGCAAAAGTTCAAAATCTTGGATTTGTAGCAGTAAGAGAAACTTTAAATACCTTAGAAGCATTTTTCGGAAGTATGCCGGGAGACATAGAACATAATGTAAGAAAACCTATTTTAAATACAATGACATTTGCTGATCTAATGCCTTTATCGACAATTTGGGCAGGGGAAAGTTGGAATAAACACTTAAATGCACCTCCATTACTTTATTGTACAAGTAATAATTCAACACCATTTAGACTTGGATTACATCAGGGAGACGTTGGACATACTGCAATATTTGGACAAACAGGGGGTGGAAAATCAGTTTTATTATGTACCTTAGCTTCAAATTGGCTAAAGCATGAAAATGCACAAGTTATTGTATTTGATAAAGGTGGATCGAGTAGAGTTTTAACAGAAGCAGTTGAGGGGAAATTTTACGATTTAGGAGTAGATAGAATAACTTTCCAACCACTTGCTAATGTTGATGTACAAAGTGAAAGAGAGTGGGCTTATGAGTGGTTATGTGATATTTATACACAAGAAAATATAGAACTAACAGGAGAACACAAAAACGCAATTGCAAAGGCTTTAATTGATATTTCGCATTTAGAAAAAAGTCAAAGAACATTGACATCATATTGGTTAAGTGTTCAAGATGATTTACTAAAGCAGGGTATAAAACAATTTACAAATGACGGAAATTTGGGAAGATACTTTGACGGTAACAAAGATGATTTTAATAAAAATAATCCATGGCAAGTATTTGAAATGGATAAAATATTAGCTTCAAAATCATCAGTATCTCCACTTATTACATATATTTTCCATAAATTAGAAGTTGAAATGTTTACAGGAAACCCAACTTTATTGATTCTTGATGAGTTTTGGGGATTACTAGAGAATAAACAATTTTCAAGTAAAATTAAAGATTGGCTAAAGACTTTAAGAAAGAAAAATGTATCAGTTGTTTTTGCAACACAAGAGCTTACAGATGTTATTAATTCAGAAATAAAAGATACAATATTAGCTTCATGTTTAACAAAAATATATTTACCATTTAAACAGGCTTCATCTTCTCAATATATAGATGTTTACAGGTCTTTTGGTTTAAATGATAGAGAGATACAATTAATTTCAAAAGGTCAATTAAAAAGAGATTATTTTTATAAATCTATTTCAGGAAATAGATTATTCCAATTAAATTTATCAAGAATTGAATTAGCTTATTATGGTGCTTCTGATCCACAAGATCAAAGAAAATGTATTGATCTAAAAGAAAACGTAGAAAATAATGAGGAGTTTAATAGAAAATGGCTAGAATACAAAGGCATAGAAGATATAGAGCTTTTAAATATTTTTGCATAATATATATTTTAATAATTGGAATAGGTTATCTTGGAATTAAAGAGTTTAGAAAAAGTTACATAATAAATATATCAGATTCTATAACAAAAGGAGTTTATAGATTAACTGATATGAAAGAAGAGGATTATATAAAGGGAACGATTGTACAGTTCCCTATACCCTCAAATGCCGAAGAGTATATTCATGGTAGGAATTACTTACCAAAGAATGTTAAAACCCTCTCAAAAATGATTTTAGGAGTAAATGGAGATAAAATTGAAATAAGATCATCGGGAAATAGAAAAGTATTATATATAAATGATAATTCAGTTGGTGGAGTAAGCAAATATGACGGCTTAGGTCTTCCAATACCTCAAATGGAAAGTAAAGTTTTAGAAGAAAATGAGTTTTTTGTTTATGGCATACACCCTAAATCCTTTGATAGTAGGTATTTTGGAACAATAAAAAAAGAAGATATATTGAAAAAAGCTACATTGGTATTTAGTTTTTAAGGGTAATACTAAAAGTATTACTCTTAAAAAAATTTATTTAAGGAGAGAAAAAGAATGAAAAAAATATTATTAGGATTAATGGTTTTATCTACGGGAGCATTTGCTTTAGAATTAGATATGAATACTGTGGAACTTGAAAGAGGATTACAAGGTTTTGAAATCGAAACTAATTTTTATAGAGAAAATTTGAATAATAAAAAAGATGTATTTTTACCAATTAGCGAAAAATATTCTTTGATTAGAGCTAATAATTATTTTATAAATCAAACAATGGAAGATGATAACACTTTTAGAGATAACATCTATAAAAGTGGTTATACTTATTCAGGATTAAATGATAGTAAATCTAATGGCTTTAATTTAATGTATGCTCCTTTACTTGATGAGGAGGAAAGAGCAGGAATAAACTTTAATTATTCAAGATTAGATAGTAAATATGGAAATTTAGATTTAAAAGGAGATTTTTATCAATTAAATTTATTTTACAATAAGAAAGACCCAAGTGATCTAAAAGAAATTTTATGGACTGGTTATTTAGGTGCTTCAAATGAAGATAATAAAAGTTTAGATTATAAAACTAGATTTATTGGATTCTATGGAAAGTACACTCAACAAATTGAGACATATTATGATGATTTTATACCTAAAATTTATGTAGAAGCTGATTTAAAAAGGCTTCAATCAAAATTTAAAGATGAAAAAACAGAAAAGAAAAATAACGATTCAATAGATTTAGGGGCTGGATTTGAAGTTTCGAAAATTGTTTACTATGAGGGATTAAAAGTTTCATTAACTCCAATAATAGGATATAATCACGAGTTTTTAAAGAATAGAATTTATAATTATAAAGGAATAAAAGATCAATTCCAAGATGAAGCAAAAGCAGGAATGGAGATTAAATTTGAATATGAAGAAATTACAAAACTTTTCGCAAGATATGAAGTGAAAAAGTCTCTAAATACTTCTAATTATGATAATGTTGTTACAGTTGGATTTAAAGTAATGATTTAAAAAAATTAAGAGTAATACTAAAAGTATTACTCTTAAAAATTTAAAAAAAGGAGAAATTTTATGACTAAAAAAGATAAAAATATATTTGAAACAGATTTAAAAAATATGACATTAGAAGAGATCAAAAAAAAGTATGGAGCATTTGAAGAAAATGCCGTTTCTTTGGAAGACATAGAGGAAGAAGAAAAAATTCAAAAAGAGGTTGAATAATGAGTAAATTTCAAGACAATAGAAAAGAGATCGTTGAAAATATTTTAAATAAAATAGAAAATGAAAATTTAAGATTTCAAGACTTGTGGGATAGAGAAGCAGGAAGACCACAAAATCCATTGTCAGGAGCTAAATATAGTGGTGGAAATAGACTTATATTAGGTTATAAAGCAGTTGAAAAAGAATATAAAGACCCTCGTTGGGTAACATTTGTCCAAGCTCAAAAAGAGGGGTGGAAATTAGCAAAAGGAAGTAAGGCAGTAACTTGTGAAAAGTGGATTTTTCCTGAAGAAAAAAAAGAAATAGATGAAAATGGAAATACTTTAATAAAATTAGAAAATAGAAAGGCTTTTCCAAAGCAATTTAATGTTTTTAATGCTGAACAATTTGAAAATGCACCTCAATATGAGTATAAATCATTGCTACAAAAAGATGAAGCTTATGAGATTGTTAAAGATTTAATAAAATCATCAGAAGTACCAGTTAAAGAAATAGGACAGGATAGAGCATATTATAATGGAAGTAAAGATATAATAGTAATGCCTTTAGAACAGTATTTCTCTAAAGATGAGGCTATATTATCAACATTATTACATGAAATGGTTCATAGTACAGGACACAAAGAAAGACTAAATAGAGAGCAAGGTGAAAAAGGCACAAATGCTTATGCAAGAGAGGAATTAGTAGCAGAACTTGGAGCAGTATTTTTAAAACAGGATTTAGGAATAGAATTAAAAAATGATTTAGAGAATCATTCAGCATATTTAAAAAGTTATTTGAAGGTTTTAAGAGACGATTCAAACGAATTATTCAGAGCAAGTGTCGAAGCTGAAAAAGCTAGTCAAAGAATAATGGAAAATTACAATGAATATTCAAAAGAAAGATCTTTAGAGAAAGTTGAAACTAAAGAACAAAATAAAGAACGAAATCCATGGAGCGAAATTCCAAAAGAAAAAACTCAAAACAAAGAAAAAAAGAATCCATGGATAAAAAAAATTGCAAATAATAAAGGGGTAGAAAGATAAAATGTTAGATAAATATATTAAGTATGTAAAAAATTTAAAAATAAAATTTAAAGAAAAGTATAAAAATCTTGTATTAGGTATGTTACTTATAATTGCGTTTTCATTAATGTTTTTGTCAGGGTATTTAAAAGGAAATTTTGCATTAAGCGTTATTTCAATTATTCTATTGGTATTATTAGGAGTCACAGTTTATAAAGTTGGATTCGATACAAATAGAAATTTTGAAAATAAATGTAAACAATTTGGGTGTGAATTTTTAATAATATACTCAAAAGAAGATGTGGAATTAAAAGAAAGATACGATAAACTTTTACCAATTTTAGAACAATGGAGATTAGGATATTATGCATTATTAGTTCCAGTTTGTATTAGTTTTTTTAGTTTAAATACCTTAAATAACGATATAGAAAATAAATTTGATCCCAATTTATCTTTCTCATTTAATATAATTATTGTACTAATTTGGATAGCAAGTCGGCAAATTATTAATAAAATATTATTAATTGAAAGCGTTTTAAAATACGAATCAAAATTTACAAATGAAATTTTAGTAGATATAGGTGAAATGGTATTTTTAATTATAATTATTTTTATTTCGTTATCAAATGTTTTTAACTTTGGATTAATGTTAGCTAAAGGTTAGTTGTTTTAGTTTTTTAAAAAATAAATTATTAGAAGGTGAAAAATGGATTTAATAATAGCAGAAAAACCAGTTCTTGCATTAGCTTGTTTAGAGGGTATAGAGGGCGATAAAATAGAAAAATTTAATGGGTATTATAAAAAAGGAAATACCTATTTAACATGGGCGATAGGACATCTTTTAGAGTTTAAAGAGCCTGAAGAATTAGATAAAAAATATGAAAAATGGGATAGATCACATTTACCTATATATTTTGAAGAGTGGGAAAAAAGACCAAAAATTATAAAAAAACCTAAAAATAGAGAAGAGACAGAAGAGGAAAAAATAAAAAGGGAAAGAAATCAAGAGGGAATTAAATATCAAGTTAATACAATTAAAAAATTACTAAATGATCCACAAGTAAAAAGAGTTATTCATGCAGGAGATCCTGACGAGGAAGGACAGTACCTTATTGATGAACTGTTAGAATATTTTAATAATAAGAAGCCAGTTTTAAGGGTACTTATAAATGATAATAACCCTGAAAAAGTAAAACAAGCATTTGCTAAAATGGAAAGTAATGATAATTTTTTGAGTTTAGGTCGAAGTGCCTATGCTCGTAGTTTTGCAGATATGCTTTATGGAATTAATGGAACTAGATATTTTACTTTAATAAATCCGCAAATTAAAGGAACTTTAAGATTAGGAAGAGTTTTAATCCCAACACTTGGGCTTATAGTTAATAGATACAAAGCAATCAAAAACCATGAAAAAACATATTTTTATGAATTATTTTCAGCTATAGATATTAATAAAAAAACAAATAAAAATGAAAAAGAAGAATATTTGAAAATTGCAAAAACTTATGAGCAAGAGTTTGTTGATGAAGAGAAAAAGAAAGAATTACAAGAAAAATTAATTAATGAATATGATAGATTATCTGAAACACCTCAAATAATTTTAAAGTTTAATCCATTACCTGAATTATTAGAAAATGGAAAGGTCTTAAACAGACAAATATTGGAAGATATTTCAAAAGAATTACAGGGAACGCATGAGGTAATAATTACTAAAGAAATAAAAAGAGAAAATGCACCGCTTCCATTTAATTTATTGGAATTACAAAAATATGCAAATAAAAAATGGGGTTACACTGGAGAACAAGTTATGGAAATAACCCAATCTCTAAGAGATAAATATAAGGCGATAACTTACAATAGATCAGATTGTCAGTATCTTAGTGTCGAGAATTATAAAGAAGCTCCAATAGTTATATTACAAGCTATTAAAAATCTTAATATAGTCGTTCCGAATTTAGATTTTA
>JBOGAY010000287.1:0-8233 GCA_051655925.1 Sarcina sp.
AGCTTTGTAAGGTAATATGTCTAAATATAAAGTAGGGGATGAACTTTTTATAATTAATGATCCAATTAAGGAAGAACAAAAAATAAAAGAAATGAGTAAATTAACAATAGAAAAAGATTATGCAAGATTAAGTTGGGGATTAAAAATAATAAAAACAGAATATGATAAACCGAATGTTACATTAACATATAAGAATGCAAAAGGTGAAATAAACAAAGTTTTTGCAGTTTGCACAGATATAGAAAACTTTGATACAGAAAGAGTATTAGAAAAAGCTTTATTAAAAGCTTTCCAAAATGAACTTATAGAAATAACAGTTTTAAAAAATTCAAAATAAACAAAAAAGCTGAGGAAACTCAGTTTTTTTATATTTAACAATGAATAACTTTATAAGAAAAAACAAATAAAGTGTAAAATTTGAAGAGAAAAACTTCCTTTAAAACATAAATTGCAATATAATGTAAATATATACATAAAGTGGTTTGGGGGAAGATTTATGGAGAAATGTCCATTTTGGTCAATGAATGGTAAAGTTGAAAGTTGCGATAAAGAATGTCCTATGTGCAAAAGTGGAGATGAGTGTGTTTTTCAGTTATATAATTCAGAAAATTTAGAGATAGTTGAAGAAAATGAATAGTTTTAAAGGGCTAGTTTGAACTAGTTCTTTATTTTTTTGAAATTTTTTATATAATAATACTTAGATATGGTAAGGATTATATAATGAATAAAAGATTAAGGAGATAAAATGCAAAATTTAGATATATATCAAAAACAAGCAGTAGTATCAAATAGTGATAAGACATTGATAGTAGCACCGCCGGGGAGTGGAAAAACTACAGTAATAATAAATAGAATAAATTATTTGATTGAAAAAAATATTAATGATAGAAATATAATAGTTTTAACTTTTACAAAGTCAGCAGCAGAAAATATGAAAAATAGATATATGAATATATTTAATAAAAAAACAAGTCCATTTTTTGGAACATTTCATGGATTGTTTTATAAGATTCTTTTAAGATATTATGGAAAGTTAGAGATAATAAATACGTTTGAAGCATTTGGGGTCATAAAAAAACAACTTATGAAAGCAAGTGAGGAAATAAGTGATGAAAAGGTTAAGGAAATTTTAAATAATATTTCACTTAAAAAATCAAGTTATAATATAGATGACTTCAAACCTACAATTGCTAAGGATATATTTGAAGAATGTTATAAGGCATATGAAGAATATAAAGAATATAAAAATTTATTAGATTTTGATGATTTACAAAAAAAAGCGATAGATCTTTTGCAAACTAATAACAATGTATTAAATGGATATAAAAATTTATTCAAATATATTCTTGTTGATGAATTTCAAGATTGTGATAATTTACAAATAGAATTTCTAAAGCTTATTAGTACTAATATTTTTTGTGTTGGAGATGAAGATCAATGTATTTATTCGTTTAGAGGGTCTAATCCAGAGGTTATGGTTAACTTTGACGATGTATTCACAAAGTCGCAGAAGATATATTTAAAATATAATTATAGAAGTAGAAGTAATATAGTAGATCTATCTAAAAAAATAATTGATGAAAATAAATTTAGACATCAAAAAGAGATAATAGCAAATTCAAAACAAGTAGGAAATATACAATTTGTAGTACCATATGATGAGTCAGAGCAAAGTAAGTTTGTTGCTGAAAAAATAAAAGAAAGAATATTAACAGGCGAAATAAAATATGAAGATAATGCAATTCTTTATAGAACAAATGTTGAGTCAAGAAGTATAATAGATAGACTTATAAAAGAAAAAATACCATTTAAGCTTTTAGATAAAGAATTTAATTTTTTTAAGCATTTTGTGTGTCAAGATTTAATCGCATATTTAAAGCTTGCAATAGATCCAACTGATAAAGAGTCATTTGCAAAAGTTATAAATAAACCGTATAGATATGTATCTAAAGGAGCTTTGCTTAAAATAAAGAAAAATATAGAAGAAATAAATTGTATTACACAACTTTTATCATCAGGAGAAATTCATCCATTTCAAGTAAGGAAATTAGAAGAACTTAGAGACGATATTGCTAATTTAAATAAATTAACACTTAGAACAGCAATTGATTTCATATTAAGTGATTTAGATTATTTAGATTACTTGAAAGATTATGCTAATAAATATAATCAAAATGTTGATGATTTGTATGATATAGTGGATGAGTTTAAAGAATCAGCAAAAGAATTTAAAAAAATACTTCCGTTTTTTGAG
This sequence comes from Sarcina sp., assembly GCA_051655925.1. Taxonomy (GTDB): domain Bacteria; phylum Bacillota; class Clostridia; order Clostridiales; family Clostridiaceae; genus Sarcina. The sequence continues at coordinate 2,255 of JBOGAY010000287.1, forward strand.
CATATAAAGAATGTTGAAGATAATTTAGTTGAAGCTAAAAGTATAAATCAAGATGCAGTAATACTTAGCACTATTCATGGTGTTAAAGGGATGGAGTTTAAGAATGTATACCTTATAGACTGTGTAGATGAGATGTTACCACATAAGAATGCTAAAGACCATGAAGAGGAACGCAGGATTTTTTATGTTGGTCTTACAAGGGCTATAGACAATGTGAGTGTATACATTCCTAAGAACGTTAAGGGACATTTCACACAGAAGACACCATTTGTACCAGATAGTATCATAAAATCTGATAAGCTTGAATATACAGGTGGATTTAAGGTAGGACAAAAGGTTAAGTCAAAAGTAAATGGTATAGGTGAAGTTGAACAGGTTAAAGATGGAGTTGTAACTATAGTTTTTGGAAATAGAATGAAGAGATATGATATAAAAACTGTTGTAGAAGCAAAGCTTATAGAAATAATAGAAAATTAATACAAAATTTCTTCGTAGTTTATTTAAAGTTTACTTTTTGCAAATATACTTTAAATAAAAAGCTAAGGAGATATTATGAGACAATTAAAAGTACTTAGAGAAGGTGGAGTTTTATGGGTTACAGTACAGTTTTTTACAGTAATGATGATGTTTGGATATACAGTTGGGGGTATTTTTTATATATTTAGTCCGACAATAGAAAATACCCTTCTTGAAGTTGTTTTTGTGCTAGCGTTAGTAAGTATGATAATTTATTTTTTTATTGAGTGTGGTTCAGGTGTTTTTCATAGAATAATTTTAGATATTTCAGATAAAGGATTAAGATATCCAACTTTTTTTCCGTTTATATTTAAAAAAATTACATGGGATGAAATTGATAGTGTAATATATGAACCTATAAATGGACGAGATGGATGGGCTGATGGCGATATTATTATATATGTAAGTGAATCAGCTAAGGGAAAGTATAAAACTACTAAAGTACAGAATTATGATACAAAAGAGGTTATAAAAGTTAAAACCATAGTTATAAATACCAAAGAGGCTGTACTAAGTGGAAATAAAATATATCCAGTTATTTTGAATAATTTAAAAAAGAGCAGAAAAAAAGTTAAAGTGGATTTTAGTAAAAAGATATAAAATACACACAAATAATAGATGACCTATTGAATAAGTTAACAATAGATTTAGTTGTAAGAGTTTTTAAATATGAAGTAATTAAAATTACCAGTAGTTAGAATTTAGCTGCTGGTAATTTTATAACAATGTTAATTTTAAATAAAATACTCGTAAATGATAATTAAATTATTAAAAACAAATCGTAAAGTTTAACTCATAAAATTGAAGTCTAAAAACCATTACTATATAATTTATAAGTAATAGGACTTATAAATTACATTTTTTCTCTAAGCGGAATAATTACTACTTTTTATTAAATATATTTTATAAAAGATATTTGATAGGAGAGAATATGAAAATAGATTTTTTTTATGAGGCCAACTTAATAGAAAAAGAAATAATAAATTTTAGAAGAGAAATACATCAATGTCCTGAACTTGGATTTGAAGAATTTGAAACTTCAAAATTTATTAAAAATATTTTAGAGAAAGAAAATATAGAGTTTGAAGTTAGTGCTAAAACAGGAATAATTGCAACCATTGAAGGTGAAAAAAATACTTTGCAAAATGAAAAAGTTATAGCAGCAAGAGCAGATATGGATGCACTTCCTATTCAAGAAGAAGTAGATTGGGATTTTAAATCTAAAGTGAATGGAAGAATGCACGCGTGTGGACATGATGCTCATATAGCAATACTGCTTGGTGTTGCTATAGTTTTAAACAAGTATAAAAATTGTTTTTCAGGTGGTGTAAAATTAATTTTTGAACCAGCCGAAGAATCTTTTGGTGGGGCTAAGTATATGTTAGAAGAAGGGTTATTAGAAAATCATAAAATAAATAAAATGATAGGTCTTCATGTAGAAGAAGGAATTGATACAGGCAAAGTAATGATAAAGCAAGGTTCAGTAAATGCAGCATCAAATCCATTTAAAATAACTATTAAAGGTAGTGGGGGACATGGTGCATATCCAAGTCAAACTGTTGATCCAATACTTATAGGTGCAAAATTAGTTTCTTTATTACAATGTATAATTAGTAGGGAAATTCCAGCTACATCATCAGCAGTTATTACTGTAGGAGAATTTATAGCAGGAACAGCACCTAATATTATTCCGAATAAAGCTGTTTTAAAAGGAATAATTAGAACTTTAAATGAAGAAGAAAGAGATTTTATAATAAAAAGAGTAAAGAGTGTCACAAAAGGTTTAGTTCAAAGCATGAGAGGTGAAGCCTTAATAGAGATTGAAGAAAGCTATCCATCATTAATAAATAATGAAGAATGTGTAAAACTAATAAGGGAAGCAGGGAAAAGTATAATAGGTGAGAAAAATATTTTATCACAACAAGTACCTAAACTAGGTGTTGAAAGTTTTGCTTACTTTTCAAGGAAAGTAGACTCAGCTTTTTATTTTCTTGGTATCAGAAATGAAAATAAAGAGTGTATATACCCAGCACATAGTTCATTATTTAAAATTGATGAAGATGCATTGAAGATAGGAGTAGCAATACAGTGTCAAGCAATATTTAATTATTTGACAAAGTAATTAAATCTAGGTAATCTATAACAATGGATAAAGTTAATTAAAAGAACATTAGGAGTTGAAGGAATGAATATAGAAATAGGATTAAATGAAGCAGGACAAAGGTTAGATAAGTTCTTAAGAAAGCTTTTAAAAGATGTACCACTTAGTACAATTTTTAAAGCTCTAAGAAAAGGTGACATAAGAGTAAATGGTAAAAAACAAAAAGAAAAATACTCATTGGTTGAAGGGGATTTAGTAACAATTAAGTACATACAAAGTAATGCTAAAAAGGAATCTCCTAAGAAATTCCAAAAAGTAGATTCTTCAAAAATCAAAATAGTCTATGAAGATGAAAACATGGTATTAGTAGAGAAGTGGCCAGGAGTATTAGTACATGCAGATAAAAAAGATGGTGAGCCAACATTAAATGATTATGTTTTATCACATTTATTTAAAAAAGGTGATTATGTACCTGAAAACGAAATAACATTTACACCAGCACCATGTAATAGATTAGATAGAAATACATCAGGAATAGTATTCTTTGGTAAAAATTTTGAATCTTTAAAAGTATTAAATGAAATGATAAGAGAAAGAAGAGTTAAAAAATATTATTGTGCTCTAGTTAAAGGTAGAATGAAAGATGGAAGATATGAAGCATTTATAACTAAAGATGAGGAAAATAATAAGTCACAAGTATTTTATGATAATAAGCCTAACACTAAAAAAATAGCTATGGACGTTAAGGTTTTAGAGTCAGATGGATTATTCTCATTCTTAGAAATTGAATTAATTACAGGAAGAAGTCATCAGTTAAGAGCTCATTTAGCTTTCCTTGGGCATCCAATAGTTGGAGATTATAAATATGGAGATAGAAAGTTAAATTCATTCTTTGAAAATAAATTTGGTCTAACATATCAATTCTTATATGCATATAAAGTTTCATTTAAAGAAGTGCCAGAGAAGTTTGAATATCTTAAAAATAAGACAATAACACAAGCGTTACCACCGATATTTAAAAAAATAAAAAGAGATGTATTTAAAGTAAGATTTTAAGATGAAATAATTTTATTTTTATGGGGGAAATTAAATTATGAAAGAACAGTCACTTACAAAAAGCTTTGCAATTCTTTCTATAGCAGGAATTCTTGGGAAGTTAATGTCAGTTTTATATGTTCCTGTGCTTAAAAGCATTTTAGGGCCAGAAGGCATAGGAATATATTTTAAAGTATATGATGTTTTTGTGTTTATATATGCGATTACAAATGTAGGAATGCAAACAGCGATTTCTAAGCACGTTGCAGAACTTTCAGCAGTTGGAAATTTAAAAGATGCAATTAGAAGTTTTAAGCTTTCTAGAACAATGTTGATTGTAATAGGGGGGGTTTTTACAGCTATTATGTTTTTTGGTGCAAATGCTATAGCAACTATAACAAAAAATCCAAGAACAGTATATGGTCTTATGGCTTTAGCACCAGCTATAATAACAACTTGTATTCTAGCTACATATAAAGGTTATTTTCAAGGTAAAAACCAAATGAAACCAGTAGCAATTGCAAGTTTGCTTGAACAGTTTGCTAACGTTATTGTAAGTATATTTTTTGCATCTATACTTATTAAATTTGGACCAGAAATAGGAACAGTTGGGGGAACGATAGGGACTTCAGTTGGTGCAATAATAGCGATTGGATATTTAATATATGTTTATTATTTATTTAAGCCTGAAAAAGAAGCAGAGAAAATGCAATGTGATAATGTTAAAAGAGTAAAATCAAAGAAAATAGTTAAAACTTTAATAGCGTATGGATTACCAATAACATTGAGTGCTGGTCTTCAAAATTTCGGAAACTTAATTGATATGTTTAATGTAAGCTCAAGACTTTTAGTTGCAGGATTTACAGAACAACAAGGTGATATGTTATATGGTCTTTTAGGGCAGTGGAGAACATTAATAAATGTGCCTATGATATTTATAACATCATTATGTGTTGCTATATTACCAGTTCTTTCAAAAGCTAATGTTTTAAAAGATAAAATTTCAATGAAAAAAAATATTAAATTTTCATTTAGAGTAACTTATTTAATAGGTATTCCAGCTGCAGTTGGATTAGCCGTATTAGCAAAAGAAGTTTATACTTATATGTATGGGGAACCTACTGGATATCAAATGATGATTTTAGGATCAGCAGTTCTTGTTTTTATGGCAATTGTTTTTGTTCAAAATATTGTACTACAAAGTATAGATCATTTTTACTTTGTAGTAACTGCATTAATTATCGGACTTATAGTAAAATTCGGTGCAAATTATGTTTTAGTTGCTAATTTGGATATAAATATTTATGGAGCAGTAATTGCTTTTTATTTATATTATATAGTAGTTATTTTATTAAATAACATAAAGATAAAACAAGTTACAAGAATAAAAATAAGCCATATAAAACTAATGATAAAACCCTTGATTGCAGCAATGTATATGGGGGGCGGAATATTTCTTGCAAAAAAAATAATATCAATAATAATAGACACTAATAAGTTTGGATCTATTACTGGTATAGGTTATACGGGTATTTTAGTTGTTATAGGAGTAGCTATGTATGGACATGCTCTTATTTTTCTGAAAGCAATTAAAGCTGAGGATATTAAGTCATTGTCACCAAGAATATACAATAAAATACCACAAAAAATAAAAAATAAGCTGCAATAATATGCAGCTTATTTTTTTCGTATAATAAATCTTCTTTGTCTAGTTAATAATATCAAACCAATAAAAAGGAGAATAACTAATGTTGAAATTAAAAAACTCTGTAATCTATAATCAATTGAATGAGTATAGGCTGTTATTATTTTTAATATATAAAATGCAAGAACACCTGAAAGTGAGTAGATAATAATATTAGGCCAAGAAATATCTATATTGATGAGTTTATAAACTTCATATAAATTAATGAAAAGAGTTAATATAGAAACTATAAACATAGTTATAGCAAAACCAAGAATATTTATTGATGGTATAGCAGTTAATATAAATAATAAGGAAATTTCAACAATTTCTATTATTATTGTATTTTTTAAAATGATTTTTGGTTTATCTAGTCCATTCAAAATCCCAAACATAGTATTAGCTGCAAATAAAATAGGCATAGATATGGATGCTATTTTTATATATAACCCTAAATCATCTCTATCAAAAAAAATCATGCCTAAAGAATTAGGAATACATTGACAAAGAATAGTTGTGCAGATACCTATAACAAAAGACACTTTAAGAACATTTTTTATTCGACGTATAGCACTAGAATAATCACTTTTGCTAATACTTTGAGATAAATCAGGAATTAATAATGTGTTCAAAGATCCTATTA
>JBOGAY010000288.1:0-3037 GCA_051655925.1 Sarcina sp.
AATTATTATTATCAAATGTAAAAGAATTGATTTTATTTTGTTTTTCCTCATTATCAAAATAACTGGTAAAAGCTACCTCTCTACCTTCACTCCTTAAATCAAAACTTACTAAATCAATTCTCGTTAAATCATTTGAATGATTAACAGAATTGTTCATCAAACTCCTCCCTCATCTAAATTAATACCTATTTTAATGCACTTCTAGTTAAAATATCATTATGTACATTTATTACTAATTTAAAATTAATACCTTAACATCTATTTTATTTAAATATAAATGTTAAGGTATTTTTAATTTAATTTATTTTATCTTGTGTAAGTTGCATAATTAGTTTTTGCATTTTTTTTACATGGTGAAGTTGGATAGTTATCTTCACATCCACATTCTTGCTTATTTGAATAACATGGATTATATGAATTTGTTGGTTGACATGGGTTTACTGGTGGACATGGGTTTACTGGTTGGTAATAACAATTACAATCACATTCATTTGGATCATAAGGTTTAACTATTGGATTATAAGGTAAGCATGGATTATATCCACCTGAAGTTGTACAAGCTCCACAATTACCACCTTGAGTATCTATAACAAGTTCTTGTCCTGTAACAGCTTTATTTATAATAATTTTATAACACTCATTATCACTATTATCACAAACATCAAATTGATAAAAACCTTCACAATCTGTTATTGTATGAGCAACGCCTTCATAATACTTTCTATTACCTTGACATATTACTCTAACAAGTTTAACTAAACTATTAGGAACTGGTTCATTACGGCAATTTAAAACTTGTCCCCAAATTCTTTTTGATTCAAATTCACTTACTTTTACATCTGCTCTTATTTCTGCACTACAATCATTTTTCCCTACATGTATATCTATTGAGTTACCTAAAACTCCACTTGGTTTTGTCATATCAAAAACACTCCTTGTTCTTCAAATTATTTTTTCTAATCGTTTTTTGTATTATATTATTCGCATTAACTTATTTTGGCTATTATTAAGAATATTACATTTACCATAGCACTTCTTAAATCAATTAAATCAACTTCCATATTTTCAAGTTCTGTTGAAACTTCAACATATGAACCTTGAATATAGTCTGGTGGTAAAATTAAGAAACTGCTAAATGGAACTTCACAATGAGCTGAGTGCATTGGTTGAGTTGGTAATAATGCTGTATACTCTATACTCATTTTCAATCTTCCATGAATAATTAATTTAAATCCACTTAAATTTTGTCCTTCATGTGACTCTGAAACCATAGTTTCAACTACGTAAGTATCATCTATTAATATTTCAACAACAACATCATCAATTTCTTCTATATCAGGTTTTGCAAGAGGTAATCTAATTGACTTACTTAATGCTTGTTGTTTAAATGATGATATTGTCACACATACAGATACAACAACTATATCAGTCGTTTTCTTTGCTGTTGCACTATTTGGAAGTTTGTAGCAATAAGTTGCATAAGCTTCATTATCAATATATCCTGAACATGTTCCACTCACAACTTTAGCCTTATAATCTACAATTACTTCGCTTCCTGCTGGTATACTACCAACATTTAATCCTTGCTTGATATTCTCAACATTTACAACTACACCATTAACTAAAACTGAATCTGGAACCAATACTAATGCTGGACTTAATAAGTCTTTAACAATTACATCAAAAAGTTCTACTGTTCCAACATTTCTAAGTCTTATTTTATATTCAATAATATCATTTAGTTGAGCTTCTTTTACATTAGCTTCTTTTTGAATTTGAAGATTAGCTATTTCTACTATAATTTCATATAAATTACTTTCTACTTCACCAATTTTAAGTAGTTTGTCAGCTGGATCTATATATTTATAAACTGCTGTTGATTGATTTTTTATAGTTGGACCTGATTTATTTATAATTTTTGCATCAAATGTTATAACCATAGGTGTATCAACCCCTACAGGACCGATCTCTACTCCTGCAAGTATATCTGCATTTGGAAGACTAAGTCCACCAAATTTAACACTACCTTCAACAAAGTTTAAATCTGGGCTTAATAAGTCTTTTATAACAACACTATTTAATATATATCCAGTAGTATTTGTAAATGTAAGATTGTATGTCACAATATCGCCAACTGTAACTTCTGAAAGATTTGATGTTTTAACTAATGTTGGAGTTGCTACATTAACAAAATCCACACTTGTTATTACTTTATCAGTTTCTTTAGTTCCTGTTATTCCTGTAACTGGTAATTTATAGTCATATTGTGCGTAAGCTTTATTCAATATAGGATCTGTAGCCGCTTGTATTACTTTAGTTTTATAAATTATAGTTGTTGATCCTGCTGCTGCTAAAGGACCAACATTTAATCCTACTGCTAAATCTGGATCATTAACAACAGTTCCACCTACTGTAACTGAACCCTGAACTAACTCAACACTTGGACTTATTAAATCCTTAAGTACTATATTTAAAAGATCTGTTGTTCCTGAATTTGTAAGTGTTACTGTATAAGTTATAATATCTCCTAATCCCACAATTGTTGGATCAGCTGTTTTTGTTATATCAAGTATTGCAGTTTCGACAGCAATACTAAGAGGATCTGGTGTACTTGTTGCACTACCAACTTTCAATTCACCATCTGCTGGATCAGTGTAGTTATAAACTACTGTTGATGTATTGTCTAAAGTTGCACCACTTTTTGAAATTACTTTAACATCAAATGTTACTTTTGCTACTGCATCTTTTGCTAAAGGACCAACCTCAACTCCTGCTAATATATCTGCACTTGGTGCTGATATTCCATTAATCTTAACACTACCTGCAACAAAATCTAAATCTGGATTTAATAAGTCTTTAATTACTGCACTATTCAATACAAAACCTGTATCGTTAGTGAATTCTAATGTATAAGTTATAATATCTCCAACTATTACTTCCGTACGATTGGCTGATTTAACTAATGCCATGTCTTTTTCACCTCACTCTTTATTATAATTTTTTTACATCTACTAAAAGCATCACACACTTATGAGTT
>JBOGAY010000289.1:0-5664 GCA_051655925.1 Sarcina sp.
CTCATTTAATATCTCTTTTTGTGATTCTAAATTATATATAATATTACTCACAATCTCTTTTTCAACTTCATTATCCTCTTTCAAAAGCATATGACAATCATAAATTTCATTTAATAATCTATAAAATTGATTATAACTATAATAAAAAAGACTATCAATTAACTCTGTTAATTCTATAGATGTTTTTCTTTTAGTTATTAAACAACTACTTTCGGTTATATCAACATAAAATTTCTTCATATCTGATTGAACATAATGATTTTCACTTTCAAAAAGATCTACTCTATTTTCATTTTCTAATTCAAAATATCTTTGTGTTGTAAAATATTTTTTTCTTAAAGTCCCTCCTTTTATTCTAAAAAACCTTATACTCTTCTTAAGTGCTTCTTTTTTATTTTCTATATTTTCCTTATCTAAAAAATTATTTGGAGGATTTTGTTTTTCAGATAATTTTTTTAATAAAACATTTAATTGATTATTATCAAATTTAGAAAAGCAATTATATCTATCATTAAAAACATCTATTATATTTTGAATATTTAAGGTTCTTCTATTTTTAATAAAATTTAAAAACTTATCTTTAGCAGAATCAATCTCATCTATAAATATTAAATTCTCCTTAGAATTTTCATAAAAATATTCAGTTCCTTTCTTTCCAATATACCCATATAGAAACTTATCTGTTGTCATAATAAAAATTTTTTTTTCAAGATTTTCCTCTATTATCATTGGAAATAATTTATATAAAAATTTTGGAAGTTCCATATTCTCATAATAAAATTCTTTTTTTTCTTTTAAATTATAAAATTTAAACATATATTTTTTTAAATCTCCCATGTATTCTTTTAGAAAATCATTGGAATTTACTGGTACTTTTTTATCTACATACTCTTTCAAAAATCTAATTTTCTCTTTAAACCTTCTTATAAAGTTTTCTTTAGATGGAAAAAAATTATAAAATTTTAAATCTTTATCTAAATCATTTATAATTTCATCTAAAAATTGAACATCATTTAATATATCACTTACGGATTTTACTTGAAAAATACAATTTTTTTTATATTCCTGAGATTGCTCCTTTAATTTTTTAATAATTCCTCTATAAATCTCATTTATATTTATTTTACTATTGGTAATAACTATTATTTTATCTTGCTTTAAATCTTTAAAATCATTTATAATATTTTTTACAAGAAAATTTTCTAAATGAAAGGTTTTTCCATTCCCTGTAGGATGCTGCAATGGGAAATATCCATTTAATTCTTTAGAATACTTTTCAAAAATCTCCTCTAAAATATTATTATTATTATCTTTAGTTTGCATTATTTCATCTTTTACGGTATTTTTACTTAACTCTTCTTTATTATTCTCATCTAAAACTTCATCATAAGCAAGCATATCTTCTAATGTATAAAATCTTTTTCTATTTTTAGGATGAATCTCTTCTAATACTTTTAAGCAACTTTCTAAATCTAAGCCGTTTATAATCTGATCTTCAATTAATCTATATTTCTTATTTTCTGGTAAAATTAATTTAATTATAACCTCATCTATATTCTTTTTATTTAATGTCTCTTGAGTTAAATTAACATCTTTTTGAATAGATTTTCTAGTTCTTATTAAGTTGTACACAATTAATTTTTTTAAATCTTCTAGATATAAATATTTTACATCTTTTGATAATAATGGATTTTCTAATTTCCCGTTTTTTATATTTTTAATAGAACTCTGCGATTTTAGTATATGAGATAGGGTTCTTAATCCTTTTAGTCTTTTTATTATCTCTTCAGAGATTCCAACTCTATCAATAAAATCTTTTATCAATATTTTCATACTTTTTATTCTCCTCTTCTTGATAGCTAATAACTTATATTACGGCCCTGGGCTTGTTAATAAACTTTTTATTTTTTTAATTAATTAAAGAGAATCTCTATTTTTTCCTGAACTCATATGATTTCTAAATTTTTTTAAGTTAATATTTTTAGAAAAAACTTTATTCTTTTATAAATTAGAACCTTTTTTTATAATAAAAGAGATTTAGAAGTTCTCTAAATCTCTTTTGATTTAATTATCATTTCCTATTTTAGCTAGATATATTCCTATTAAGACAATTAAAATACCAAAAATTTCTTGAAATGTAAGATTTTCTCTAAATATAAAATAAGAGTACAAGGCTGCAATAATAGGCTGACTTAAAACTAAAACAGACGACAAAGTTATATCAATTTTCCCTATACAATAGCTCAAAAGTCCCTGACCTAAAATTTGAGATACTAAAGCTAACCCTACAAGAGGAAGTATTTCATTTATATTTTTGGGATAGTGAAATCCCTCTATTACAAACATAGCTATAAATAGTGTCAGTGCTCCTCCAAACCCACTTATAAATATAATTGTCATAGCGTCTACTCGCTTTCTAATATTGGAAACAACAAGTAAAAATAATCCATAAAAGATTGAGGTAATAAATGCTAATATATCTCCTTTAAAATTATTTATATTAGGATTTAGTTTTCCAGACATAAGAACAACCAATCCAATTAAAGTTATAAATAATCCAATAATAAAAATTTTTGACAGATGTTTTTTGTATAAAAAATAAGAAACTGGAATAACTGTAAAAGGAACTAGATTAGCTAATAAATTAGCGTTTGCTACAGTTGTTAAATGAAAAGACATATTCCAGAAAATTAAATCTAAAGCTAAAAAAATTCCAGCTAAAGAAATTAAATATCTATCTTTTTTAGATGTTTTTATTAAATCGGCTTTAATAAATGGATAAAGTATTGGTATCGAAAATAAAATTCTATAAAATGCTGTTGCTATAGGTGGAAGTGAACTTAGTTTTACAAAAATTCCACCCGTTGCTAAAAAACAAATTGCTAAAATTGTTAATAATATAAATTTGCTTTCTAAGGTAACTTTAAAATCATTATTAACCGAAGCCCTTTTAATCATTTGAATCACCGTATAATTTTAAAAATTCTTCATTAAAAGGTAATTCAACAATTAACCTCTCAGATGTTTTCCCAATACTCTTTCTCTTAATTTTTATTCCCACTAAATATTTTGCGTTTTCACAATGAGTTCCACCACAAGGAATAATGTAATTATCACATTTCCAATATAAAGCTTCATTTTCCTCTGGATGAGAGAATGCATTTATTAGAATATTTTTATCTATATATTCATTACAACGACATTCTATTTGGGCTATTTGCTCTGAACTAAATTTAAAATCTATTGCAAAATCAAGTCTTCCATATTTATCAGTTATTTTAGCACCAATTATTTTTTTATCAATACCTGAAATCATTTCTTCTAAAACCATTAAGGCTAGATGTAAAGCAGAATGATGAAGAGTTATTTGGGATCTTTTTACGCTATCTAATTTTATGAGAAATTTTTCATCTTTTTCAAATTCATAATTGTTATCTACATGATGTACAATTTGATTTTCTACTTTTATGCTAGGAAAATCATTTAAAAAAAGATTTCTACCTTTAATCTTTGTTGTATTATAAAATGGAATTTCAGATCCATCTTTACATCGGATTAGAATTCCAACATCTCCTATCTGCCCTCCCCCCTCTGGATAAGCAACAGTTTTATTAAATATTAATCCGTTTTCTGTACTTGCAATTAAAACCGCTTCACATGATGTTTGAAATTGATTTTTATAATATATTTTTTCTGTTTTCATAATCGCTCCTTCTAAATTATTAATAAAAATTCTTCATTATTTGTAAAATTAATTTTATATTTATTTATTTGATTTTTATAAGCTTTTACAATTATTTCATTTTCAGTAATAACCAAATCATCCTTAATTAAGTTATCGTTTACATAAATATTTATAAATCTTTGTTTCAATTCATCAAAGTAAAGAACTATATGATTATCATTTTTAATATAGCCATTAAAATTTATATTTTTCAAAGTTTCATTTTTTATTAGTTGGATCATTCCTAGAGAAAGAACTTTTGAATTCTTAGGAATCTCATTTCTTATTATTGAATGTGGTGCTATTTTTGTATTATCACCTATTTTAATAGACCCTATTAATGTTGAAAATCCACCTATTTCAACATTATTTCCAATTATAGGATGTCTATTTCCTAATTTATTGTTAGCTATTTTATCAGCACCTAATATAACTGATTGTAATATATAGCAATCATCGCCTATAATACTGGTTTCGCCTATCACAGTTCCTACTCCGTGATCTATCACAAATCTTCTTCCTATCTTAGCACAAGGGTGTATTTCTATCCCTGTGATAACTTTAGAATCTTCTGTAATTTTTCTTGCTAAAATTAAATTATTATTTATTATTGAATTAGCTATTCTATAATATAAAACACTCAAATAAGAGTTATAGGATTCTAAAATATATTCAGGATTCTTTTTACTACTCGGATCTTTTTCAGAAAAAGAAATTAAATCTTCATAGGCGTTTTCCAAAATATTAGCAACTGGAAAAATTCTAGAGCATCCATACTTTTTAGCTATTTTTAAAATTTTATTAAGTAATTTAACTTTTAGCATATTTAACCTCCATTTTTTATAAATAGCTTCTTCCACTATCTGGTGAAATGGTTACTATAACTTTTTCTTTATCTAAACTTTTTGAAAGCTTTAAAGCTGCTAATAAATTTGCACCAGATGATATTCCTATAAAAATACCTTGTTCTTTTGCTAAACGTTCTCTAATAATTTGTACTTCATTATAATTTATAGATATCATATCATCTATATCTGTTCTATTTATAAATTTTGGAATTACTCCGACTGCTATTGCTTGAATTTTGTGTGGAACAAAAATACCTTTAAAGATGTCACATCCCTCTGGTTGTACTCCAATTATTTTTGTTTCTAAATTATATTCTTTTAAACATTTAGATATTCCTGCAATTGTGCCACCACTACCTATTACAGATATAAAATAATCAACTTTTTTTAAGGAATTAATAATTTCTTTTCCTGTAAAAAGATAGTGTGTATTTGGATTAGAAATATTCTCAAATTGATTTAAATTTATATATGTTTTATTTTTATTTAAAATTTCTTTTAACTTTATTAGATGAGAGTTATTTCCTAACTCATGATTTGAATAAATAATTTCAGCGCCATATTCTTTTAAAATATTTATTTTTTCTTTGCTAAAATTATCTGGAATAACTAACTTTAATTTATATCCTTTCAAAGAGGCTGCTATTGCCAATCCAATACCTGTATTTCCACCAGTTGCTTCTATAAGAATATCTCCTTTTTTTAATATTTCTCTCTTTTCAGCATCTTTAATCATTTCAAAGCCAACTCTTGTCTTGATGCTTCCACCTGGATTAAATTCCTCTAATTTTAAATAAATATCAGGATATTGTTCTCCATATAAATTTTTAATTTTTACAAGTGGTGTTTTTCCTACATAATTTAAAATATTCATCTTTTTCTCCTTGTTTCTTATTTACAAATATTAAAAAAAATAGTATAACAGTGATGCTAGTGAAATATATTTTTCATTTTACAAAACTATAACAGTTATGTCAATGTTATACATCAAAAACTGTAGTACTACAGGTGGAGGTTTTATGAAAATTGACTCAGAAAAAAAGAAAATACCTATTTATTTAAAAATTTATGAAGACTTGAAAAATAAAATTG
>JBOGAY010000290.1:0-4844 GCA_051655925.1 Sarcina sp.
AATAGGGAATAGAACTATAACATTAGAAGAAAATTACAAAAATTTAAAAGTTTTTAGGGGTAATAATAATGATCTTATCTTAGAAGGCTTGAAAATGTAAGGAGAGAGATATGGATTACTGTGAAATCTTGGTATTTAGTTTAAATGAGAAGGACTACGCAGTAGAATTGAACTATGTAGAGAGAATAATGGGACAAATTAAAGTAGAGAGTATTCCGGAGGTAGAGGGTTTTGTAGAGGGTGTTATTAACTATGAGAATGAGACTCTTACAATTTTAAATCTTTTAAAACTTTTTGGAATAGAGTGCAAAAGTATGATTAATAACGATAGTAGAATTATAGTTTTGAAGGATGATGTAGAAAGATTAGGAATTAAAGTTGATGCTGTCAAGGGTGTGCTACAAATCAAAGAAGCAGAGATAGAAAAATTACCTAGAATAATGGCTAATAATCAAGAAACAAAAGTAAAGGGACTTATAAAAACTAATAGTACTATAAAGATATTATTAGATGTACAAAAAATTTTAGAGTTTCAGTAAAGTTGAATAGCGAAGGTGATTAAGTGAGTAAAAATATAATTGTTGGAATAGCTGCTTTTGATATAGTAAGCGGACCAATGAGTATAACTACTATAGGGCTTGGGTCTTGTGTAGGTGTTTCTTTATATGATCGAGGTGTGAAGATGGTTGGGCTTATACATATTATGCTACCAGATAGTACATGTTTTTCTAATATTACAAATCCATATAAGTATGCAGATACTGCAGTTCCTTTAGTTGCAAATGAATTAATCAAAAAAGGTGCGGTTAGGTTTAGGATTCGAGCAAAGATTGCTGGTGGAGCACAAATGTTTAAATCACAAGATTGTAAATTTTCAAATGATGTTGGAGCAAGGAATGTTTTAGCAGTTGAAAAAGCTCTTGCTAATTGTGGAATAACAATCGAGGGAAGAGATGTAGGGGGAAATAAAGGTAGAACAATGACAGTAGAAGCAGAGAGTGGCATTGTTACAATCAAATCTTTAGGAAAAAATGTTTTAGAATTTTAATAAAAAGGTAAATCTATTCATTTAGTAAGTAGGGCAATAAGGACTTTAGTTAAAGGATAGGTGATTATTATGATATTTGATAATTTTTATGCTTGGGTTTTGAAAGATATAGGTATTGATTTAACAGCATATAAACAAGGTCAGATGACACGTAGAATAGAAAGTCTTATGCAACGTGCTAAAGTTAAGAACTTAGACGAGTATAGAACTCTTTTAGAAAAAGATTTTGCTGAGAAGGAAAGATTTTTAGATTTTATAACAATTAATGTTACTGAGTTTTTTAGAAATAAAACATTGTTTGAAGATTTAGAAAAATTACTTGAAAAAGAATATTTTGCTAAAGGAAAAAAAGTTTGTATATGGAGTGCAGCGTGTTCAATGGGGTGTGAACCATATTCAATTGCTATGATTTTAAAAGAACATGGTATTAAAAATTATAAAATAATTGCAACAGATATTGATGAAAAAATTTTAATGAAAGCTCAAGATGGAATATATTCAAATATTGAAATCAAAGAGATGGATAAAAAATATCTTAAATATTTTGTTAAACAGGGAGAGAAGTATTTCCTTTCCTCTGAAATAAAGAAGATGGTTAGTTTTAAAAAATCAGATTTGATTTTAGATAAATATCATCAAGGTTTCGATTTAATTTTATGTCGAAATGTTGTGATTTATTTTAATAGTGAAATTAAAGAAAAAATTTACAAAAAGTTTAGTACAGCTTTAAATAAAAATGGGATACTATTTGTGGGAGCAACTGAGAGTATATGTAGCTCTGAAAAACTTAATCTCCAAAAGTGTTCCACTTTTATGTATAGAAAGGTATAGGGAGGGGTTAGTTTGGATACAAGTCAATATTTAACTATGTTTCTTGAAGAGTCTAGGGATAATCTTAGAACATTAAATGATGCTCTTTTAGATTTAGAACAAGAACCAGATGATTTAGATGGAATAGCACAAATTTTTAGAGTTGCTCACACAATTAAGGGTATGGCAGCAACTATGGGGTTTAATGATATAGCAGAGCTTACTCATAAAATGGAGGATGTTTTATCTAAGTTTAGAGATGGTGAGCTGAAAATAACTCAAAAAGTTGTTACAGTTTTGTTTAAATGTTTAGATACTCTTGAAAGAATGGTTGATGGTGTAGAAAATGGAGAAGATGAAGTTTTTGATATAAAAGAAATGATAAAGCTTTTAGAAGAATCTTCGATAATAGAAGATGAGAAAACTACAATTTTAGAAGATAAAAATGAATGTGTAGGAAATATAGAGCTTAATGAATATGAAATTAGTGTTGTTAAGCAAGCTATGGAAACTGGATATAACGCTTTTAATATAAATATAAAATTAGTGGAGAGTACATTACTTAAATCAGCGAGAGTTTTTCTTATATTCAAAGATTTAGAAGAGGTTGGAGAGATAATTAAATCACTTCCTAAAACTGAGGATATTGAAGAAGAAAATTTTGATCTTCAAATTGAAGCAGTTATTGTTACTCAATCAAATAAACAGGATATAGAAACAATAATATCTAAAGCTTCAGAAATTGAAAAGTTTTCAGTAGAAGAGATAAAACAAGGTGTTAGTAAGATAATTGATAGCAAAGAAATAACAGAATCACTTATCGAAGAAAAAGCACATATAGAAGTTAAGGTAGAGATAGAGGAAAAGAACTTAGCTGAAAATAAAGTAGTATCTAAGAAACCTAATAAAAAAGAAGGTGCTACAAAAAAATCAAAAACAGGTGGGAAGTCTGCTCATCAGTCTGTAAGAGTTGATTTAGAAAGATTAGATAAACTTATAAATATGGTGTCTGAGCTTGTTATTAATAGAACTAGACTTGAACAAATAGCAGCTGATCAAAGGTGTCAGGAGCTTACAGAAACTTTAGAACAAGTTGCAAGGACAACATCAGATTTACAAGATCTTGTTATGAAAATTAGAATGTTACCGTTAGATGTTGTGTTTAATAGATTCCCAAGAATGATAAGGGATGTGTCACTAGAGCTTGGTAAAGAGGTTAACTTTATTATTGAAGGACAGGATACAGAACTTGATAGAACTGTTATAGATGAAATTGGAGAACCTCTTATCCATCTTTTAAGAAATGCTATAGATCATGGTGTTGAATCAAAAGAGGAGAGAGTTAAGAATGGTAAGTCAGCGGTAGGGAAAATTCTTCTTACTGCATATCAAGAGGGAACTAAGGCTGTCATAAAGGTACAAGATGATGGGGCTGGAATTAATATAGTTAAAGTTAAAGCTAAGGCTGAGAGAGTTGGAATTGACACAGAGGGAATGAGTGATGATGAAATTAGAAATCTTATTTTCTCAAGTGGATTTAGTACTAATGAAGAGGTTACAGATATTTCAGGTAGAGGAGTTGGTATGGATGTTGTTAAAACAAAAATATCAGCACTTGGTGGAACTGTAGATGTAATTAGTGAGGAAGGGTTTGGTTCAACATTTATAATTAAGTTACCACTTACACTTCAAATAATACAAGCTCTTTTAGTAAAAGTTGGTGAAGAGAACTTTGCTATATCTTTAGGATTTATTGATAGGGTAATAGATTTTAATTCTATTAATATAAAAAAGAGCAATTCAAAAGAGGTTATAGTTTATAGAGATAGAGTTATTCCATTGTTAAGACTTAATGAGTATTTTGGAATAGAGGAAGCACAAGATGCTAGTGAAAAATTTGTTGTAATAGTAAAGGTTGCTAATAAGGAAATAGGGCTTTTAGTTGACTCACTTCTTGGACAACAGGAGGTGGTTATAAAACCATTAGGTAATAGTCTTTCTAATATAAAAGAATATATAGGAGCTACTATACTTGGAAATGGTTTAGTTACACTTATTTTAGATGTAGCTGCTTTAGTGTAGGAGTTGAATCTTATGAATTTTTTAGATCTAACAGATATACAATTAGATGCTTTAACTGAGATATCTAACATTGGAGCCGGTAATGCAGCGACAGCACTTTCAACAATGTTAAATACTACTATAGATATGGAAGTACCTCTAGTTAGGATTGTGGATTTAGAGGAGATTTATAATAATATATCTTTAGAAGAAGTTGTTGTGGGGGTTTTGATTGAAGCAAAAGGTGATGCTAAAGGAAATTTACTATTACTTTTTAAGGAAAAAGTAGCTGTTGAAGTTATAAATAAATTCACATTTACAAATGAGGATTTATTTAGTGAATTTGGACAATCTGTAGTTAATGAGTTTGGGAATATAATATCAAGCACATACATGAATGCAATATCTAAGTTTACAGGGCTTTCAATGATAGCAGGAGTTCCTGCGATATCTCATGATATAGCGGGGGCGATAATACCAACAATGTTTATTGCTTCAATAGAAGATGCAGATAAAATATTAGAAATAAAAATTATTTTAAAAGGTTATGATGGTAAGCAGATAGGAGCAGATTTTTATTACTTACCAAAACAAGATTCATTAGAAAAAATATTTAATTCA
Organism: Sarcina sp.; assembly: GCA_051655925.1. Taxonomy (GTDB): domain Bacteria; phylum Bacillota; class Clostridia; order Clostridiales; family Clostridiaceae; genus Sarcina. The sequence continues at coordinate 4,541 of JBOGAY010000290.1, forward strand.
ATAGGACTAATTTAGGGGGAATTTAAAATGGCAAAAGTATTAATAGTTGATGATGCAGCGTTTATGAGAATGATGGTTAAGGATATCTTAATAAAGAATGGTTTTGAAGTTATAGGGGAAGCTTGTAACGGATTAAAAGCAGTAGAAATGTATAAACAAGAAAGGCCAGATGTTGTAACAATGGATATAACAATGCCAGAAATGGATGGAATAGAAGCGGTAAAGGCAATTAAAGCTTTTGATCCAACAGCTAAGGTTATAATGTGTAGTGCTATGGGACAACAAAGCATGGTTATGGATGCTA
>JBOGAY010000291.1:0-3444 GCA_051655925.1 Sarcina sp.
AATTTGCAAACTTATTAAATATAGATATATCAAACGCCTCTAATACTTGGACTAAAATTATTTTTAATTCTTCTAAACTTTTCTTATCATGATTATAAATAGTCTCTTTTCTTTGGTTTAACATAATCTTTTCATTCATCCTGTACATTACATATACTGAGACAAATGTTGCTATTCCACTTAAATAACTTCCCCAAAAAGAAAGCCATTCCTTATTCCCTAAATCACTAGCAAACATAAACTTATAGCTATTTGGGAGTTGCCCAAATAAAACCATTACTACATTTACAATAAACGGAAAACATAATATCCCAACTATTAAATAAAAACTAAAATTATTTTTCTTTTGTATCATCAATCTTCTCCTGGTTAACTTATAAAATTACTAAAATATTTTAACATAAAAAAAAAGAGAAAAACAATTAAGTTTCTCTCTCCATTATAATTTTTATTCTTCAATCTCACTATTTAGCTCATCTGACATTTCATCTATTTTAACTTTTAATCTCTGTACCCTTTTATTATCTGGTCTTAATCTTAATGCCTTATCTATTGTTTTTAAAGCCTTTTCTTTGTTATTTTCTTCATAATAACAAGATGCTAAATAATAATTACAATAATATTGATTGGATTCTTTGCGATTTTTAATTTCTTCAAAGATTTTTATAGCTTCTTCATAATCTTCATTTTCATAATAAGATACTCCTAACCAGTATGTCGAATAATATTTATTCGAAGGTTCTGTTGCTAACTCTGTTGCTTCTCTTAAATTTTCTATAGCTTCCTCATAATCTCCGTTTTCATAGTAAGATACTCCCAACCAATATGTTGAATAATATTTATCTAAATTTAAAATTGCCATAGCTTTCGCTTCTCTTAAATTTTCTATAGCTTCTTCATAATCTTCGTTTTCATGATAAGATACTCCCAGCCAGTGTATTGAATAATATTTATTCGAAGGCTCTGTTGCTAATTTCTTTGCTTTTTCTAAATTTTCTATAGCTTCCTTATAATCTTCGTTTTTATGATAAGATAGTCCTAACCAATGTGTTGAATAATATTTATTTGAAGGTGTACTTGCTAATTCTATTGCTTTTCTTAAAGTTTCTATAGCTTCTTCATAATCTTCATTTCCATAATAAGATAATCCTAGCCAATGCGTTGAATAATATTTATCTACAGCTGTTGTTGACAATTCTTTTGATAATTTTAATTTATCAATTGCTTTTTCATAGTCTTTATTTTCATAATAAGTTAACCCTAACCAATATATTGATTTATATTTTTCTAAAACTGTTGTTGCTAATTCTATTGATAATTTTAATTTATCAATTGCTTTTTCATAATCTTTATTTTCATAATATGCATTTCCTAAAATATAATTACTCTCATAACTATCTTTAGAATATTGCTTTTCTAATTCTTTAATTTTATTTTTATTTGTCAGGTCGTTAACTACTTCTTCCATTTTTACTTTCTCTTTATTTTTTTCACTTTGTATTTCTTGAAATTTCACTTCTAAAGTTTCTACTTTACAAGCAAAATTTTGTTTGTAATGATCAAATAAATCTTTTTTTATTCGTTCCTTTTCTAAGTTTAATTCTTTCTCAATTTCTTTATTTTTATTTTCTAATTTTTCCATTTTTTCATCAAATTCTTTATTTAATATTTTAAACTTTTCATCTATATTCAATTCTAATTTTTTCATTTGTTCTTCTAATTTCTCTATATTTTTAATTTTTGTATTAATAATTGTATTAACATATTCTAGAGTCCTCTCAAATCTTTTCTCTATATCACTTTCTATTTCTATTTTTTTTTCTTTCATATCGTTAAGAACTTCTTCTTTCATCTCTTTATATTTCTTAGAATCATATATTTTAAGACCTGCAAATAAAGCACCAACTATGGTCATTAAAATTCCTAAAAAACCTAGAAATCTATCTATGGTTTTATCATAATTTTCAAAAGATTTTCCATAAAGATCTTCTATTTTAGATACAGAAGTATTATAGTGAGAACTTGCAGTTGAATAAATTTGGTCGATACTATAAGTTAATCCAATTCTCCTATCTATTTCTTTTTTTAATTCTGTTTTGTCATCTTCAAATTTTTTCTCTAACTGTTCAATTTTAAGCTGTAATTCAGCTACACTTTTATCACTATTCTGATTATTACTTAAGTTTGGTGCTGACAAAGTAACTATCGAAATAATAATAAATAATAATATTTTTTTCACTTTTCCCCCTCTAATTTATATTTTTCCAACGTTTTATATTGTATTAAATAACATATTCAAAGTCAATGATTAGAGAAGTGGAAATAATTTTAGAATACAAATAGTTCAATATCTATTTAAAGGCTATAAAATCAATTTTAAAGGCTTTCAAGCATTAACACAACCTTTATATTATTTTTTATTGAAAATCGTTTTTTACTGCATTTTAACAAGAATAAACACTATATTTTTATATAATTTCCATTAAATTATTTTTAAACATCTATAAATTACTTTTTTTAAACTTTTACATAAATAAAAAAAGGCTGCTAATATAAATTAATTAACAACCTAGTAAAATTATTATAACTAAATATTTTTAACTAAAAAAGCTACTTCACGATTAGGAGTTTCTCAAATTACATTTAAGAAACCCAGTTTAACTGGACTTTAGCAAGTTATTTTTATAGATTATTATTTCACCCAAAGATACAACTTTAGTTTTATCTACCTTGTTGCTTTTAAGCTCCATATTTCACGCAATATTTTCTAGTTTTAGAGAAACTGGTAAGCGTGCCTTTTGATTTTTTCAAAAGGACTACTTTATTTTCTATGATTTAAATTATATAAAATAAAGTTTGTATTTTTCACGCTGCAATTCTCATTTTTGAGAAATGCGTAAGCGTGCAATTGTAAAATATACAAAAAATTTAAAAAGAGGGTTTCCCCTCTTCTCCGCCTGTTAGAGTTCCGAGTTCCAACAAACTAAAACGGTTATCTCTTTCCTAGTAAAGATTTTTAGCAAGGATAAAGAAAACTATAACGATTAGAATTTTTAACATGAATACACCCCCTTTCATTGAAAGGCTGGTCTTCTTAAGAGTTAACCGCTTTTACAGTATAACATTAGTTACAAAAAATAAAAAGAGAAAGGTCTCGGTTTCCTTTCTCTTTTTCTATTTATAGTGTATCCACTTTTTCTAATCGTTAATTGAATTATAAACCTTTCTTAGCCAAAAATCAACTAAAAAATAAAAAGAGGGATAATCCCTCTATGTCTTTTGGTTTGTTTAACTTTAAACCTGTAACTTGTGTTTATTATATCAAATTATTTTTAGAATCTTCAAGTATTTTTTATAGTATATTACACCTATATTACATGTATAAAACTATCTACCTATAACAAATCCACTTACTTTTTTATAAAACTCTGGATTATAATAAAT
>JBOGAY010000292.1:0-6858 GCA_051655925.1 Sarcina sp.
TGAAAGCTTCAGCTCCACCTCTTGCTGCTAATACTGATGTGATTGCAGCTGTTAATGTTGTTTTACCGTGGTCAACGTGACCGATTGTTCCAATGTTTACGTGTGGTTTACTTCTCTCGAATTTAGCCTTTGACATTGTAAATTCCTCCTTTAATTAAATAAACTTTGCCTAGTGTTTTCCGTTTTACAATTTTTGGAGCTCATGATCGGACTTGAACCGACGGCCTCCGCCTTACCAAGGCGACGCTCTACCGACTGAGCCACATGAGCAACTTCATACTTGTTTTAATTTATCTCTATACTTTAAAGAGTTTACTACTAATCCTTATCTTTGTCAATAATATTTACTAAAAGTATCACTTCTTTTTTTCATTAAAAGAGCGTTCTAATTTACGCTTAACTCTTTGGAGTGCATTGTCTATTGATTTTGCTTCTCGGTCTAAATCTAGAGCTATTTCTTGATAGCTTTTTCCATCTAAATAAGAATTTAAAACTTCCATTTCTAGCCCTGATAAAACCTTCCTAATTTGCTCTTCAATATCAGCAACTTCTTCTTTTCCAATTAAAAGTGTTTCTGGATCAGTAATTTTAACACCATCTATAACATCTAATAATGTTCTTTCTGAATCTTCTTCATAAATTGGCTTATTTAATGAAACATATGTATTTAAAGGTATATGTTTTTGTCTTGTTGCTGTTTTGATAGCAGTTATAATTTGTCTAGTAATACAAAGTTCAGCAAAAGATTTAAATGCACCTACTTTTTCTTGCTTGAAATCTCTAATTGCTTTATATAATCCTATCATACCTTCTTGATATATATCTTCTTTATCAGCTCCTATAAGAAAATATGATTTAGCTTTTGCTTTTATAAAATGCTCATACTTCGCAATAATATATTCTTGTGCAACATCGTTTCCTTCTTTTGCTGCTAGAGCTATTTCTTCATCAGTTTTTTCTAATAGTTTTTTCTCTAGTAATTCCAAACTTGTCATTGTTTCCATATGCACTCCCCCTTTTAAACCATAGCTTTTAAATGCTAATATAACTAAAGCTAATCTTTATTTATATATCGCTTTTTCTAAATTTGTCTAATACTTTTGCAATCTCTTCATCTATGCTATCACCCAATAAATTTCTATTAGAACTATTATTCTTTTTTGTTCTTTCTCTAATTCTTTTTTCTACCTCAATAACTTCATTATAAAACTCTAATGAAGGCATTCTGTTTGCACCTCTTTGAAAAATAGTTTGTTGTTCTAGATTATCCGATGTTACAACTAAAACATCATACTTTCTTCCAAATTCATTAACCTTTCTTTCAATATAGGCATCTGCTGTTTCTCCACCTTTTGTGTATACAATACTTACTTTCTTATTTTTTCCCACAAACTCTTCTTTTTCTTCACTATTATTGACTTTATGTGCATCAAATACTATGTAAGCCTTACAATTCTTAAATGAAGAATAATTCTCAATTTTTTCTATGAGTTTTGCTCTTCCATTTTCAAGTTCATCTCCCTTGATGAGCTCTTTCAAAATTGGCCAGCTATTTATAACATTATACGCATCTATAAATACTATTTTCATCAATAATAACTCTATTTCTACTTTATTAGTCTTGATCTTAAGACTTCATACATCATTATACCACCTGCAACTGATGCATTTAAAGAGTTTATTTTCCCAACCATAGGTATTTTTACTAATTTATCACATTTTTTTGCAGTTAATTTAGACATTCCTTTTCCTTCATTACCTATAATAAGAGCACATGCTCCTGAAAAATCTGTATTGTAACTATATTCTGTCCCTCTAATATCTGCTCCATATACCCAAATACCTCTAGCTTTTAATTTATCTATTTCATTATTTACATTCGTAACCTTAGCAATCTTCATATGTTCTATAGCACCTGCTGCTGTTTTATATACTGTTCCTGTTACTCCAACATTTCTTCTTTTTGGTATTATGATTCCATGAACACCACAAAGTTCCGCAGTTCTTACTATTGATCCAAGATTGTGCGGATCTTCTAATTCATCAAGTATTATAATGAAAGGTTTTTCTCCCTTTTCTTCTGCAAATGCTAATATTTCTTCAACTTCACTATATTTAAATGGTGTAATTTGTGCTATAACACCTTGATGTGCACCTGTTTCACTCATCATATCAAGCTTCTTTCTATCAACCTCTTTTAAAATAACTTTTTTCTCTTTAGCAAGCCCTATAACTTTAGCTATTGAACCTTCCATTTTGCCTTTAGCTATAAATATTTGTTCTACTGTTGTTCTTTCTGATTTAAGAAGCTCTATTACAGCATTTCTTCCTTCTACTAAATCTTCTCTTCCTTGGCCTTGAGCTTGTGTTTCTATTGTTGCAACTGTAGCCATTCTTTCTTCATATTTTTCTCTTCTTTGCATTTTTTCCATTTCTTTTTGGTATCTTCTCATTTGTCTTGCTTTATTTTCTGATTTTGTCATTATTAAAACCTCTTTTCATTTACTTTATTAAATATTTTTTAATTGTTTTATAAGTCATACTTCATAAAAAACCAAAGCTACATACTTAAATATTCTTAGTATAACTTCATTTATCTTATTTTTTAATATATTTTTATCTTTTTAATTCCTCAATACCTTTTTCTATTAAATTTCTTAATCTTTCTTGTTGATTAGTTAAATATAAATATCCAACTAATGCCTCCATCCCTGTTGCAGCTCTATAATCTCTTACATTTGCATTTTTAGGAACTGTCGCCGACTTAGTGTTTCTTCCTCTTTTAAAAATATACATTTCATCTTCTGTAAGGATTGGTTCAAGTATTTGCATAATATCACTTTGACCTTTAGCTTTTACATAATTAATAGCTTCTACATGAATTTTATGTGCTGATAATCCTTGATTATTATTAAACACATAATTTCTTACATATACTTCATATACAGCATCTCCTATTAACGCTAATTGAAGTGGATTAAACATTCTTGCCTCTGCTTGTGTGTATTCTTTAAATAACATTGTATCTAACATATTTTTCTCTCCTTAAATAAAAATAGCTATGACTTTAATCTACTTTTACTTATATAAATTATATATTTATTGTTGTAATAACTCAATATTTCCTATTACTTATTGTCATAATAAATCATTTTTTTAATATAAAGATATTTTTTTATTCTTTCTCTATATTTTATAAATTTTTATATTAAAAAACACAGTTTAAAAATTTATTCTAAGTAGCAAACAAGGACTATCTCAAAATGAGATAGCCCCCAATTTAAATTAAAGTTTTTTCCATCTAACACCTTGTGGTGTATCTTCTAAAACGATTCCTCTCGCTTTAAGTTCATCTCTTATTTCATCAGCTCTTGCAAAATTTCTATCTTGTCTAGCTTGTTGTCTTTCTTGAACTAATGCATCTATTTCAGCATCTAAATTTACTTTAGTTGATTCTTGTAAAATCCCAAGTGGTGCTCCAAGTTCTCTAATTAAAAGTAATGCTCCTTGAGCAAGTTCCTTAGAATTTTCAACTGACATATTTGTATTTATATCTTTTACTAAATCAAACATTGCTGTTATAGCATCGGCTGTATTAAAATCATCATCCATTTTTTGAATATATTTTTGTCTATATTGATCTAGACTTTCTAAATAAGTTTTTTCAGTTTCATTCGTATTCTCTACTTTAGACTCATCTATTATATTTTCTAATTTTGAAACTGCATTATATAATCTCTCTACTGAAGCTTTAGCTGACTCTAATAAATCTGCACTAAAGTTTAATTGTTGTCTATAATGAGCTGATAGCATTAAAAATCTAATTACATCTGCGTTATATTCTTTAAGTGTTTCTCTAGCAGTCTTAAAATTATTTAATGATTTAGACATTTTTTGATTATTAACATTTACAAATGCTGAATGCAACCAATAATTTGCAAATGGTTTTCCTGTTAATGCTTCACTTTGTGCAACTTCATTTTCATGATGTGGGAATGCTAAGTCTGATCCACCTGCATGAATATCTATTGTTTCTCCAAGTAATTTTTTAGCCATGCATGAGCACTCAATATGCCACCCTGGTCTACCTTCCCCCCATGGACTTTCCCATGCAGGTTCACCCTCTTTTTTAGCTTTCCATAAAGCAAAATCTAATGGATCTTGTTTTCTCTCATCAATATTAATTCTAGCTCCTGATTGAAGTTGATCTATATCTTGCCCTGAAAGTTTTCCATACCCTTCAAATGCTTTTGTTCTAAAGTATACATCTCCATCAACTGCGTATGCATAATCCTTATCAACTAATCCCTTTATGAACTCAACAATCTCTTCTATAAACTCTGTAGCTCTTGGGTTAACTGTAGCTCTTTCTATGTTAAGACCATCCGCATCTTGATAATATTCACTAATATACTTATCACCAAGTTCTTTTACTGTACAACCTTCTTCATTTGCTCTCTTAATCATTTTGTCATCTATATCAGTAAAGTTTTGGACAAAGTTAACTTTATATCCTCTGTATTCAAAATATCTTCTTATTGTATCAAATACTATAAATGTTCTACCATTTCCTATATGAAAGAAATTATAAACTGTAGGTCCACATACATACATGTTAACCTCACCTGGAACTATAGTTTTAAATTCTTCTTTCTTATTAGTAAGAGTGTTATATACCTTCATTATTTTACCTCCTTGTACATTTACTAATAGGGTGTAAATTTACACCCTATTAATTTATATTATAAAAAATTAATCTTATTTGTTAAACTCTTCATTTATTCTATCATATATATCAGTAAGCTTTACAACCTCTGCTTCTTGTGCTGTTCTTAATTTAAATTCAAGTTCACCATCTGTAATTCCTCTACCTACAGTAACTCTCATAGGAACTCCTAAAAGTTCAGCATCTTTAAATTTAACTCCTGCTCTTTCCTTTCTATCATCTAAAAGAACATCAAATCTCATTTTTTTAAGCTTTTCATAAATTTCTGTAGCTGCTGTCATTTGTTCTTCATTCTTAGCATTAACTGGAACTACTACAACTTGATATGGCGCAACTTCCATTGGCCAGATAATTCCATTTTCATCATTGTGTTGTTCAATTATTGAAGCAAGCGTTCTAGTAACCCCTATTCCATAACATCCCATTAAGAATGGTTGTGATTTACCATTTTCATCTATAAATGTAGCACCCATTGCTTCTGAATATTTTGTTCCAAGTTTAAATATATGTCCAACCTCTGTTCCTCTAGCAATTGTAATTGTTCCATCATCACAACATGGGCACTTTTCACCTTCAACTATGTTTCTGAAATCACCAACTGTTCCTTCAAAATCTCTTCCATAATTGACATTCTTTAAATGGTAACCTGTTTCATTAGCTCCAACTACAAAATTAAACATTTTAGCTACTTCTTGATCTACAAGCATTTCATCTACTTTAATGCCTATTGGTCCAGCAAATCCACACTCAGCATTTGTAGCTTCTCTTACCATTGAATCACTAGCCATATCTAAAGCAAGTATATCACCTAAAGCATTAGTTACCTTAGTCTCATTAACCTCTCTATCTCCTCTTACAAAAACAGCAACTGTTTTTTCATCAGCTTTGAATATTAATGTTTTAACAGTATTCTTTGGTGAAACATTTAATGAAGTAGCAACTTCTTCTATTGTTCTTTCATTAGGTGTCTCTATTTTTTCAATAGCTAACATCTCTACTATTTCTTCTATATTTGGAGTAGTTTTAGCTTTCTCTATATTTGCAGCATAGTCACATTTTGTACAGAATGCTATATCATCTTCTCCAACTGCTGATTTAACCATAAACTCCGCTGAATTTGATCCACCAATTGCACCTGAGTCAGCCTCAACACATTTAGCATCAAGTCCACATCTATTGAAGATATTCACATATGCATCATGCATCCCATCAAAAGCTTTATCTAATCCTTCTTGATTTATATCAAAACTATAAGCATCTTTCATTATGAATTCTCTTGATCTCATAACTCCAAATCTTGGTCTTCTTTCATCTCTATATTTTGTTTGTATTTGATATAAATTAAGTGGAGCTTGTTTATATGATTTAACAGTTCCTCTAACTATATCAGTAAATACTTCCTCATGAGTTGGTCCTAAACAGAACTCTCTGTTATTTCTGTCTGTTACTCTGAACATTTCTGCTCCATAAGCATCCCATCTTCCTGATTCTTTCCAAAGTTCTGAAGGAATTATAGCTGAACATAAAAGTTCTTCTGCTCCTGCATTCCCCATTTCATCTCTTATAATATCTTCTACTTTTTTAAGTGCTTTTAATCCATAAGGCATATAATTGTATATCCCTGCTGCACTTTTTCTCATAAGACCTGCTCTAAGCATTAACTTATGACTTTCTATTTCAGCTTCTGCTGGAACTTCTCTTAATGTAGAGATTAACATATTTGACATTTTCATAATCTAAATTCCTCCTAAAAACTATATTTAAAAACAAAAAAACTCCCCCTAAATATATTAGGGCGAGTCTATATTTCTCGCGGTACCACCTAAATTTGTACTCTAATCATGATAACGGTATAAAACCGATAGTTTTGCTATACTCCAAAGTAGGTTCAAAGCTTTGTTTAGAATCTTACAGCCAAGGATTCTATCTCTGAAAAAAATTGCTTCTACTAGTCTTCATCAATGTTTTGCAATATTTACTTTTAACTTTTTATAATTATATATGTTAATTTTATTCATGTCAATAAGACGCTATGCTAGTATTTAAACCTTAATAAATTCTTTTGCAAGTATTAAATCTTCTTCTGTTGTAAGTTTGATATTTTTATAATCACCTTCATAAAGATATACTTT